>JBAUUA010000436.1:0-9531 GCA_049582465.1 Bradyrhizobium sp.
GAGCCCGGCAAATTCGCCGACCTGGCCGTGCTGTCGTCCGACTATTTGACGGCGCCAGTCAGCGAGATCGGAAAGATCCGTTCGCTGCTGACGATGGTCGGCGGTAAGGTGGTGTATGCAAGCGGCCCGTTTGGGAGCCTGGCATCCGAAGTTAGCCGTTAGCTCCGTCGTCGCGAGCGCAAGCGAAGCAATCCATGGGGCCGCGCGGGCAAGAACTGGATTGCTTGGTCACTTACGCTCCCTTGCGCAAACGCTTCGCGTTTGTCGCAGGCAATGACGGGGCAACGATTGAGGCCGCTCGATCAATACGTCCCCAGCGCTACCGGGCGGAACGCCTGCAGCAGGTGATAATCCAACCTGCCGCCCATTTCCTCCATCATCGCGAACGCCCTGGCGTGGGTGAACGGCAGCCGGTAGGCCCGCTTCTCCACCAGCGCCGCATAGATGTCGACGATGGTTATCAGGCGGACGATATCGCTGATCTGGTCGCCGCGCAGACCGTGGGGATATCCGCTGCCATCGAGGCATTCGTGATGGTGGAGGACCACATCCAGCATCTCCGGGGGAAAACTGCCTTCGGCCGCTAGCGCGTCATAGCCCAGGCGCGGATGCATGCGCATCACCTGCATTTCCTCGTCGGTGAGTGCTCCGGGCTTGTCCAGGAGCGCGACGGGGACAAATGCTTTGCCTACGTCGTGCAGAAGCGCAGCGCGCGTCAGACGGCGCTGATCGTCCTCGCGCATCCCGAGATGCTGCGCGAAGGCGACGGCGAAACCGGTCACGAACAAGCAGTGACGGTAGCTATCGGTGTGATGGCGGCCGACGGTGTTCAGCCATTCACGCAGCGAAGTCTGCTTGATGGCGCGAAGAATCTTGTTCTCGACCTCCAGGATGTCGCTGAACCTCAGCGGCGTCCCCGCCGGCAGCTTGTCGAATATCTTGGCCATCAAGGCCTGGGCCGCGGCAATGCCGCGGTTCAGCGCCTTGCCGCTGGCGGTCGCGTCAAAAATGACGGTGTCTGGAAACGCGGCCCGGATGCGTTGCAGAATGTGTTCTGGATCGAACGGCCGGGAGATCGTATCGGTGGCGCCCAGCGCCCAGGCCTGCATCGATCCGTGGTGAAGCGCGTCCGCCAGAACGAACAGCCGCGGCATGGAGCGGTACGCGTCGCCGCGCAGCTTGTTGCGCACCTGCTGCACGCTCTCCGGCGAGCGCAGGTTGATGTCGACCACGACCCCCGAAACGGGATTGGCAGGCGCCTCGGGAATTTGCGAAGTCGGGACGGTATCGACGTCACCCACGGTCTGCAGGATGCTGGCCAATTCGCGGCTTTGGTCGCTGCGGTCCGAGGCAAGCAGCAGGCGGCGTTTGGGCGAAGTCTCGGTAGCTACGGCTGTCATAAAATCTCAGTGATGGCGAAGGGTTGACGGTAGTTTCCGGCCGCCAAAGTTAGGCCACAATGAGTTCCCTCCCGCTTAAAGGGCGTGATGAACGCTTTCGCATTTCAGAGCATAAAATTTGAACGAAAGACGCAAGGATTGAAGCCGCGAAGCGCCACCATGCAGCGCCCATAAAAAATCCGCCGGAAGCAGAGCCTCCGGCGGATTGTTGTTGTCGCCTGGACTGTGAGCGTCGTTACGCCTTCATCGCCCCCTTCACCGCCTCTGCCGTGATCGGCAGCGCGCGGACACGGGCGCCGCAGGCATTGAAGATCGCGTTGCCGAGCGCGGGCGCGATCACCGTCACCGCAGGCTCGCCGACGCCGGTGGCTTTCTCGCCATTGGCGATGACGCTGACGGCGACTTCCGGCACCTGGCTCATCCGCAAGGGCGTGTAGGTGTCGAAGTTGGTCTGCTCGATGCCGCCGTTCTTCAGCGTCGCCTTCTCGTACATGGCGAGCGAAAGCCCCCACAACGCGGCGCCCTCGACCTGGGCGCGGATGTTGTCGGGATGCACCTGGGTGCCGACGTCGGTGGCCACGGTCAATTTCTTGACCTTGACCTCGCCCGACGGCGAGACCGCGACGTGGGCCACGCAGGCGGTCCAGCTTGCGGTCGCCCGTTCCTGCGAGGAAACGCAGGCAACGCCCATGCCTTCGCCTTGCGGCAGCTTCTTGGTGCCGTAGCCGGACATGCCCATCGCCGCCAGCAGGGTGTTGCGCAGCCGTTGCGCGCCACCGTCGTTCTTGCCCTTGCCGTCGAGCATCTCGATCCGATATTGCGCGGGGTCCTTGCCGACCGCGTGCGCAATTTCATCGACCATGCTTTCGACCGCCCAGAAGGTCCAGCCGGGCGCGACCGAGCGCAACTGGCCCGACGGGGTGGCGTTGTGCGCCATCTCGTTCAGGATGGCGCGGACGTTGTGGTTGGGCACGGAGTAGAAGAAGTCCGCGCCGTTCACGGTGAACGCATCGAGCGCCCCCTTCTTGTCGACCGAGGGCGACAGGAAATCGGGGATGCCCCAGCGCTTGGTCGGCCATGCGCTGACCACGTCGTGATTGAGCGCGACCAGCTTGCCGTCGCCGTCGAGACCGGCCTTGACCTTCTGCAACGTCAGCGGACGCGAGAAGTCCATGGTCATGTCGTTTTCGCGGCTGTAGATGACCTTGACCGGCTTGCCGACGGCCTTCGCCGCCTGCACCGCCGGCACCATCATGTCGGCGTCGAGACGCCGGCCGAAACCGCCGCCCAGCCAGGTCTGGTGCATCACGACGAATTTGGGATCGACCCCGGCTGCTCCCGCAGCAATCGCGCCGGAGCGCGTCGCGAACTGGTTGCCGCAATAGATGTGCCAGATATCGCCCTTCAGCTCCGCCGTGGCGTTCATCGGCTCCATCGGCGCATGGATGTTGATGTTGGTGGTGTATTCCGCCTCCATCACCTTGGCCGCCGTGCCGAACGCCGCCGCCGTGTCGCCGTCCTTGACGAAGAACAGCCCGGAATCGTCGAGCGCCTGCAGCCGTTTGGCTTCGGTGAGCAGCGATTCGCTCGACAGCTTGGCATTGGGCCCGCCGTCATAGCTGATCTTCAGCGCATCCGCCGCCTTGCGGGCGTTGGCATAGGTGTTGGCTACCGCCACCACCCAGCCCGTCGTGGTCGCGGTCTTGTCGTCGAGGATGACGGCCTTGATGAAGCCCGGCACCTTCTTCGCTTCGCTGTCGTCGACCGCTTTGACGGTAGCGCCGTAGCGTACCGGCGGCGTGACGATCTTGCCGTACACCATGCCTGGCAGCATGGTGTCGATGCCGTATTTCGCCGTCCCGTTGGTCTTGGAGGGAATATCGAGCTGCGGCACCGAAACGCCGATCATGGTGTACTGATCGGGCGTCTTGAGCTTGATCGCCTTGAGTTCGTCGGGCGTGAAGGTCTTGGTGATCTTGCCGCTCTTGACGATCTCGGCGAACGTCATCGATTTCTTGGTTTTCGGATGCGAAACCGCGGAGTCCCTGACGACCATCTCGTCCTTGTAGTAGGGCGGCACGCCCATCGCGGCGACCGCGGCGTCGACCAGCGCCATGCGCCCCGCGGCGCCCGCGCGGCTCATCGCATCGAAGTTCATCATGGTGCTCCAGCTGCCGCCGGTGATCTGCGCGCCGAGCACGGGATCGTTGAACTTCGGATCGTTGGAGGCGAGCTGAACCCGCATATCCTTCCAGTTGGCGCCGAGCTCTTCGCAGATGATCTGCGCCATGGTGGAGGCAATGTGCTGGCCCATGTCGGCCTTGCCGCAGGTGACCGTGACGATCCCGTCCGGCGCGATCGAATACCAGACGCTGGGATCGAAATTGGAGGGTGCGGCGAGCGCCTGATCGGCGCCGAGCAGGCCGGGAACGCCGGAATAGCCCAGCGCGAGGCCCGCGGCGGCGGTGCCGACGAGGAACGAACGGCGGCTCAGATCGGCCGGCTCGCTTTGGGTGATCTTCACGTGCGTATTCATGTGGGCCTCCGCTCGGTTCCGGCGTTGGAGGCGGTGCGCATTTCGGTAGCCGCGCGCATGATCGCCTTCTGAATGCGCGAATAGGTCATGCAACGGCAGAGATTGCCGTCCATGTGCTCGACCACTTCTTCCTTGGTCGGGTTGGGGTTCTTGGCAAGCAATGATGCCGCCTGCATGATCTGCCCGGACTGGCAGTAGCCGCATTGCGGAACTTGCTCGGCAATCCACGCCTTCTGCAGGGGATGATCGCCCTTGGCGCTGAGGCCCTCGATGGTGGTGATCTTCTTGCCGGCGACATCGGAGATCGCGGTCTGGCACGAGCGCACCGCTTCGCCGTTGACGTGGACCGTGCAGGCGCCGCACAGCCCGGCGCCGCAGCCGAATTTGGTGCCGGTCATCTGCAATTGTTCGCGGATGGCCCAGAGCAGCGGCGTGTCGGGTGCCGCCTCGACGGACATATTCCGTCCATTGATATTGAGATTAGGCATGGTTTCTTCCCCTGCCGGTGCATGATGCCGCTTACGGCGGCTGCTCACTTTGTAAAATGGCCTGACACCCACCGGGACGATGCCGACCTTGCGGGCAAGAATGATCGTGTTCCAATTCGGACGCAATCCAATTTGGAATTGATCGAAGAGAAAAAAATTTCGAAATGAACGTTGTGCGCTGCGGCAACACTGTTGCCATATCGTCGGCGCTGAATCGTGTGCCCACGCTGCCGGCAGGCCCGGAGCCCTGCTTTGGCGTTGGGCAATTCCCCTCGGGCGTTGGATCGCACCAGGATAATGTGCGACAAAACGCTTTGGGAAATCCGCCGGGAAAGTCGTCATGCCGAAGATCGATCGGGACGGGGTCAAGATCTATTATGAGGTCCATGGCAGCGGGCCTGCGCTGCTGCTCACCCACGGCTACTCGTCGACATCGGCGATGTGGCAGGGCCAGATCGAGGCGCTGTCGCGCCATCATCAGCTCGTGTTATGGGACATGCGCGGCCACGGCCAGTCCGACTACCCCCAAGACGACGCAGCGTACAGCGAAGCACTGACGGTTGCCGACATGGCGGCGCTGCTCGACGCAGTCGGCGCCGGGACCGCCATCGTCGGCGGGCTTTCGCTCGGGGGCTATATGTCGCTTGCCTTCCATCGCGCGCATCCGGATCGCGTGCGGGCGCTCTTGATCATCGATACCGGGCCGGGCTTCAAGAAAGACGACGCGCGTGAGGTCTGGAACAAGCGCGCACATGAAACCGGGGAGCGCTTCGAGCGCGAGGGATTGGCGGTTCTGAAGTCCTTGAGCCGCGAACGCTCCACGGTCAGCCATCGCGATGCCTCCGGCCTGGCGCGCGCCGCGCGCGGCATGCTGACCCAGCGCGATGCCCGCGTGATCGAATCCCTGCCCGGCATCAGGGTGCCGTCGCTGGTGGTGGTCGGCGCCGACGATACGCCGTTTCTCGCCGCCGCCGACTACATGGCAGCCAAAATTCCCGGCGCAACCAAGGTCGTCATCCCGGCGGCCGGCCACGCCGTCAACATCGACCAGCCGCAGGCATTCATCGACGCGGTCTTGCCCTTCCTCGATCATCGGCCGCGCAATGTGCCCAATGAGAGCCTCGTTCAGTCATGAAAAGCTTCGCCTCCACCGTGTTGTTGCTGATCGCGGCCTCCGCCGCCCAAACCGGAGCTGCCAGCGCGCAGCAAATGGCGTCCGGTTCCGTTCCGCGAGCTCCTTTCATCGCGACGTTGTCGAACCATACGCCGCTGGTGTTCGGGATGGATGTGGCGGACGCCTCGCGGGCGTTGGGTGAACCGCTCAGCTATGTCAGCGGCCGGCCGGGCAACGAAATCTACCTCGCTTTCCGCGACATCGGCGGCAGCGGCCTGCTCAACCACCACGACCGGCTTTTTCTGCAGTTCCGCAAGGGCAGACTGACCGGCTGGAAGGCCGACTGGGGCCACAATTGGATGTGGCAGTAACCCGCGGCCCCGCACCGACTTCTCTCGAACACCTTCCTGAACCCTCAAGCAAATGGATGACCCGTGGGAAAAGACCTCAAACTGACGGCTTCGGACAATTTTCAGCTAGGCGCCTATCGCGCCGACCCCAACGCCGCCCCCAAGGGGGCGGTCGTCGTGATCCAGGAAATCTTCGGCGTCAATCACCACATCCGCGCGGTGTGCGACCGGCTCGCCGATGAAGGCTACGTCGCCATCGCACCTGCGATCTTCGACCGGGTCGAGCCCAATTTCACCTCGGGCTATTCGCCGGACGAGATCGCGATCGCGCGCAAATTCGTCGCCAATCCCGATTGGGCGGCGATGCTGCGCGATACCCAGGCCGCCATCGACGCCGTGAGGGATGTCGGCCCGGTCGGCATCATCGGCTTTTGCCTCGGCGGCAGCATTGCCTACGCGGCGGCGACAAAGCTGTCGGGCCTCAAGGCGGCGATCGGCTATTACGGCGGCGCCGTCGTGCGCTTCGCCGACGACAAGCCCAAGGTGCCGACCGAGCTGCATTTCGGCGAAAAGGATGCCGGCATTCCCTTGAGCGATGTCGAAACCATCAAGGCCAAGCGGCCCGACGTTGAGGTCTATGTCTATCCGGGCGCCCAGCATGGTTTCCACTGCGACGAGCGGGCAAGCTACGACAAGGCCAGCGCCGATATCGCCTGGCCGCGCAGCATGGCCTTCTTCGCCAAGCATTTGAAATAGAAATGACTTGTCATGCGCGGGCTTGACCCGCGCATCCATCAAAAAAGGAGTCTTCTTGGAATGATGGATTGCCGGGTCAAGCCCGGCAATGACGGCGGGGCGTCAGAACCAGCGTTCGCCGACCAGCACGGTGTCGCCCGGGCTGACGGGCGTGCCGAGTGGCACCGCCATGCGCGTCGGGCCTGAAGCGTCGGTGTGGGTCAGCGTGACGGTGTCGCGCCGGGCGCGCGGCGAGAAGCCGCCGGCGATCGCCACCGCGCTCTCGACGCTCATGTTGGGTACGTAGGGATATTGGCCGGGGGCGGCGACCTCGCCGAGGATGAAGAAGGGGCGGTAGGATTCGATCTCGACCGCCACGGAGGGTTCGCGGATATAGCCGTTGCGCAGTTTGGTGGTGATCTCGGCGGCCAGGCCCGCCGGCGTCCGCCCGCGCGCCGGCACCGCGCCGATCAGCGGCATGGTGATCGAGCCGCCGGCAGCGATCGCATAAGTATTGGTCAGGCCTTCCTGGCCATAAACCACAACCCGCAACTTGTCGCCGGCATCGAGCTTGTAGGATGTGTCATGGACCGCAGGCATCGGCGCGGCAGCGTAGGCGACAGGAACGGGCGCGTAGGCCGGCCGCGGCGCGGCGGCAAAAGCATTGCGAAGTGCGCCAATGGCGCCGCCGGATTCCGCGACATCGGACCGCGTGACAGCGCCTTCCGCCGGGGCCGGACCGTAGGCAAGGGAGTCGAGATCGTTTTGCGGCTGCGCCATCGCGACCGGACCTGCCGTCTGCATGCAGCCCGACAGAGCGAGCGCGGCCATGGCGGCAATGATCGGTAATCGAAACGCGCGCGCAACCCGCACCTTGGCCATCCCTCATCGCGAGACAGCCGGATTCTTGCACCGGGTATGGTTAATAAATGGTTTTTCGGGCGCCACGCGAAACAGGACGGCCTCTCCCCGCAGACGGAGAGAGGAAGGAAGCAAGCGATCAGGCGCTGACGCCGGCGACGATCGGACACGACACGCCAGTGCCACCTAGCCCGCAATAGCCGGCCGGGTTCTTGGCCAGATATTGCTGATGATAGTCCTCGGCGAAATAGAATTCGTCCGCCGGACCGATCTCGGTGGTAATCGCGCCGAGCCCCTTGGCTGCCAGCGCCCTTTGATAGGCCGCCTTCGACGCATCGGCGGCTCTGCGCTGCGCATCGCTGAAGGTGTAGATCGCCGAGCGATACTGGGTGCCGACGTCATGGCCTTGACGCATGCCCTGGGTCGGGTTGTGACTTTCCCAGAACGTCTTGAGCAGCTGCTCGTAGGAGATCTTTTTGGGGTCGAACACCACCAGCACCGCTTCGGTGTGGCCGGTGCGGCCCGAGCACACCTCCTCATAGGTGGGGTTCGCAGTATGACCGCCCGCATAGCCCACCGCTGACGTGAAGATGCCGTCGCCGAGTTCCCAGAACTTGCGCTCCGCGCCCCAGAAACAGCCGAGGCCGAACACCCCCTGCTGCAAGCCTTGCGGATAAGGCGGCTTCAGCTGACGGCCGTTGACGAAATGGCTCTTGGCCGTGGGAATCGGTTGCGCACGCCCCGGCAGCGCCTCGGCTGCGCTCGGCAGTGCGGTGGTCTTGCGCATGAACAGCACGGTGTACCTCCCGGATGGGATCCGTTTGCAGTCACGGCAGCGAAGCGTGACTCTTAATATGGGGAATGTAGGGCCATACGCGGACCGGGGCAGCCCTGTTACGCCGGGCGTCTCAATATGTAACCGGCAACGCCAGCAACCCCGTCAGTTCCGGGAATAGCCGATCAGCGGCTTGCGGGGCCGGAACACCAGCATCAAGAGAATGCCGAGTACGCCCATGACGG
Source organism: Bradyrhizobium sp. (assembly GCA_049582465.1). Lineage (GTDB taxonomy): Bacteria > Pseudomonadota > Alphaproteobacteria > Rhizobiales > Xanthobacteraceae > Bradyrhizobium. The sequence goes on from JBAUUA010000436.1 coordinate 8,505, forward strand.
CAAACACCGGCTGCTCCAGGATCACCTTGACGACGCTATCCCAGAGCCAGGGCGCATGCCCCTCCACCCAGGCCCGGAACGCCTGCTGGCTGGATTGGTGAACATCGTTCCAGAATTGACCAAAACGGGTGAAGCGCAGGGTCTGGTCGGCGACCCAGCGGGCCCCGTCATAGACCATGAAGACAAATCCGCCGGCCAGCAGAAGCAGCCCTACCAGTCGGAAAAACCCGCGGATCATGCGTCACCCTATATCTCTGGCGCCCGAAGCGCCGTCAGCCCTACCGGGCCGGCTCGGGAAATTCAACCTCTTCAGCACCTTATCCGCCCTTCCGGTCCGCCCCCGGGGGTACCGGGAGGCCCGGAAGGCGTTGACGCTGCGGGACGTGGCCTCTATAAGGACGCCAATGGCGGCGGGCGCAATCCCGCCGCCGCAGTTCTTTGAGCGGCGCCGTCATGCAAGTGTATTTGCTTGCAGAGAGTGGCATTGTCAGAGACATCCGAAAACACGAAATCGTCGATCACGCATTTGGACGGCCGGCGCGCTTTCAAGCCCGACCACTTAGCGATCGGTCACCGCCGAAGGATATTTGAGACCATGGCCAATACGAGTTCCGCCAAGAAGGCGACGCGCAAGATTGCCCGCCGCACCATCATCAACAAGTCGCGCCGCACCCAGATGCGCGGCGCGGTCCGCTCCGTCGAAGAGGCGATCAAGAGCGGCGATCGCGATGCCGCGCTGAAGGCGATGGCCCGCGCGGAGCCGGAACTGATGCAGGCAGCGCAGCGCAACATCATTCACCGCAACAATGCGAGCCGGAAGGTTTCGCGGCTCGCGCACCAGATCGCCAAGCTGGCGAAATGAACTGAACGAAAATGTAATTCGTCAAAAAGCCCGGCCTTGCCGGGCTTTTTATTTTTGCAGGTGCCGCGCTCTGCAAATGGTGACCGGCGAAATTCTTGTGCTGCCCGTGGTTTTACTGGCTCTGCGCGAAAAGACAGGCTTATGCTTTTTGCGACAGCGCTTGGC
>JBAUUA010000437.1:0-2036 GCA_049582465.1 Bradyrhizobium sp.
TCGCTGCTCGCCGGCACCGACGAGACGCCGGGCGAAGTGTTCCTGTGGCAGGGCCGTTCCTACAAGGCCTATCGCGGCATGGGCTCGGTGGGCGCAATGGCGCGCGGCTCGGCCGACCGCTACTTCCAGCAGGACATCAAGGACACGCTGAAGCTGGTGCCGGAGGGTATCGAGGGCCAGGTGCCCTACAAGGGCCCGGTCGGCAATGTCATGCATCAGCTCGCCGGCGGCTTGCGCGCGGCGATGGGATATGTCGGCGCAAAGAACCTCGCCGAGTTCCATGAGAAGGCGCAGTTCGTTCGCATCACCGGCGCGGGCCTGCGCGAGAGCCACGTCCACGACGTCACCATCACCCGGGAAAGCCCGAATTACCCGGGCGGGGTGTAGTTTTCGGGGCCAGATTGGCCCCACAGCGCTGGGAAAACGCGGTACTGTCTGGAGAGGTCGTTGCGCGGCCCCCGGTAGCCCGCGCCGGCTGCCTGCGATTTCGCGGAATTCCATTCATCACGTTCAAAAAAGAAGTTGGTTTTTATGGTCGATTGGTCGGACGACAGGATTGCAGCGCTTTCAGATCAGGATCTGAAGAACCTGCTTGTCAACGCGGAGCGGAAATCCGCCGCCGCCATCGTCGCGCAATGCAAGGCCGAAATGGAGAAGCGCGACGCGTTGAAGCCGCGGAAGGCGGCAAAGCCGCGCACCGAGCTGAAGGAATTCGAACACGACATGTCCGGACAGCTTGCCGCCGTCGGCAAGGAGATGGCCGAGAAATACGATCCGTCGGAAGAAACCGCGAAGGCAAGATCGGCCGGCGTGAAGGGATTTAGGTCGCACAAGCTTCTCGACGCCAAGGGTTACGCAAAACTCGGCGGCCACCAGCGCGACGGCACCGTCGCGGTCGATCGCTATATCTCCTACCGGCGCGGCAACGATATCGTGTCGCTCGGCGTCTGGCTGTTGAAGGACGCGCCGATCGAGGACCATGAATTCCACGTCGCCGCTCCCGCCGGCATGATCGAGGGCGGCAAGCCGTTTGCCGAAGCCCGGCCGGGCATTTCGGAAAAGGATGCGCAGGAGACCCGGCAGATGCGCGTCTTCAAGGACCTGCCGGCTGCTGCCGCGGCCTTCGACGCGGCGCTGGCGAAGATCACCGCCTGACCGCGATTCCCAATCCATGAACAAAGAAACGAAATGCGCCAGCTTGGTCACCTCTCCCATCGGGAGAGGTCGGCGCGTAGCGCCCGGTGAGGGGTTACAGACTATCGATAGACCCCCCCTCACCCCAGCCCTCTCCCTTCGGGAGAGGGAGCGCACTTCCCGCTGTCGCAGGTTTCATCGCTCAACAAAAAACCGGAGGAAACAACCATGTCCCAGGCCAAGCGCGTCGTTCTCGTCTCTCGCCCCGTCGGCGAGCCCAAAGCGTCCGATTTCCGGATCGAGGAATATGCTCTCCCGGCACCGGGCGAGGGGCAGGTGTTGCTGCGCACCATCTGGCTGTCGCTCGATCCCTATATGCGCGGGCGCATGAGCGACGGTCCGTCCTATGCGGCGCCGGTGCCGATCGGCGGGGTGATGGAGGGCGGCACGGTGAGCGAGGTGATCGCCTCGAACAATCCCGGCTTCGCCAAGGGCGACATCGTGCTGTCGCGCGCGGGCTGGCAGACCCATGCGCTGTCGGACGGCAAGGGGCTGACCAAGATCGATCCGAAGCTTGCGCCGATTTCAACCGCGGTCGGCGTGCTCGGCATGCCCGGCATGACCGCCTATACCGGGCTTCTGGATATCGGCAAGCCGCAGGCCGGCGAGACCGTGGTGGTCGCAGCCGCCTCGGGTGCGGTCGGCTCGGCGGTCGGGCAGATCGCGAAAATCAAGGGGGCGCGCGCGGTCGGTATCGCCGGCGGCAAGGACAAATGCGATTACGTCAAAAAGGAACTCGGCTTCGACGAGTGCCTCGATCACCGCGATCCCAACCTCGCGGCCAAACTCAGGGAAGCCTGCCCGAAAGGCATCGACGTGTATTTCGAGAATGTCGGCGGCGC
>JBAUUA010000438.1:0-1644 GCA_049582465.1 Bradyrhizobium sp.
CGCCGTTCAAGACCACCGTTGCGCTCGATACCGCGCGAAAAGTCATCACCCGCAACGATTCCCCCGATATCGGCTTCGACCGTTCGATCAATCCCTACCGGGGCTGTGAACACGGCTGCGTCTACTGTTTTGCAAGGCCGACCCACGCCTATCTCGGGCTGTCGCCGGGGCTGGACTTCGAATCGAAACTGTTTGCAAAACCCGATGCGCCGCAACTCCTGGAAAAGGAACTGGCGGCGCAGGATTACGAACCGCGGATGATCGCGATCGGCACCAACACCGATCCCTATCAGCCGATCGAGCGCGAACGGAAAATCATGCGCGGCATTCTCGAGGTGCTGGAGCGCACCTCGCATCCGGTCGGCATCGTGACGAAATCGGCGCTGGTGACCCGCGACATCGACATCCTGGCGCGGATGGCCAAGCGCAATCTCGCCAAGGTGGCGATTTCGGTGACGACGCTCGACGCCAAGCTGGCGCGGACCATGGAGCCACGGGCCTCGACGCCGGCCAAGCGTCTCGAGGCGCTGCGGCAATTGTCGGAAGCGGGGATTCCGACCACGGTGATGGTCGCTCCCGTCATCCCCGCGCTGAACGATAGCGAGATCGAGCGTATTCTCGATGCGGCGGCGCATGCCGGCGTCAAGGAAGCGAGCTATGTGCTGCTGCGGCTGCCGCTGGAAGTGCGCGACCTGTTCCGCGAATGGCTGATGGCCAATTATCCCGACCGCTACCGGCACATCTTCACGCTGATCCGCGACATGCGCGGCGGCCGCGACTACGACTCGCAATGGGGAACGCGGATGAAAGGCACCGGGCCGATGGCCTGGATGATCGGCCGCCGGTTCGAGATCGCCTGCGAAAAGCTCGGGCTCAACAAGCGGCGCTCGAAATTGACCACCGACCATTTTGCAAGACCCAAGCGTAGCGGCCAGCAATTGAGTTTGTTCTAGGCGGCGGAGACTATTGGTCATGAGTCAGAAATCGGCTGCACCTGTCGCGCGGCTTACCATGATCACCCTCGGCGTCAGCAACATGCGCGCCAGCATCGCGTTCTACGAAGCGCTCGGCTTTACCAGGAAATTCCAGGCCGCCGGCGAGACCGTCGCGTTCTTTGAGACCGGCGGTTCCGCGATCGGACTTTTTCCATGGGACCTGCTGGCGGAGGATGTCACGTTGCCGGACCGTCCGCGGCCGCAGGCGTTTCGCGGGGTGACGTTGGCCTGGAATTGCCGCTCGGCGGAGGAGGTCGACGCGGTGCTGGATTTTGCGATCTCCAAGGGTGCCTCACTGCTGAAGTCCGCGCACAGGACGGAGTATGGCGGTTATTCCGGTTATTTCGCCGATCCCGACAGTCACCCTTGGGAGGTCGTGGTCGCACCGGGGATCGAGGTAGGGGAGGACCGGCGGATTCATCTGCCGGACTGACCGGGTTGAATAGCGGGAATTGCGCCGAGTTCCCGGTTGCGCCGCGGGCCGCGCTTGCGCACGATCCCGGCCATGATTCGGGAAAAGTCCAAAGCGAAGTCCAAGGATTCGAAGGAAAATTCCAAGGACGCTCCGGCCAGGCCCGCAAAGGGCGTGATTGCGGTCGGGCCGCCGAGCTTTCGCCGCGAACGCGCGCTGATCAAGCGCGGCGTCTGG
>JBAUUA010000439.1:0-4093 GCA_049582465.1 Bradyrhizobium sp.
CGTGCCCTGTTGACCGCATTCAATTTCCCGTTCCGGCAGTGAGACGCTGACAAGCCTCTCAAACGCGGAAACCCAGGAGCCAAGCATGGCAAAGAAGAGTTCGATCGAGAAGAACAACCGGCGCAAGCGGATGGCCAAGAACGCCGCCCCCCGGCGCGCGAAGCTGAAGGCGATCATCGCCGACAAGAACAAGCCGATGGAAGAGCGCTTCGCGGCGACGCTGAAGCTCGCCGAGATGCCGCGCAATTCGTCGGCGACCCGGATTCGCAACCGTTGCGAGCTGACCGGACGGCCGCGTTCGGTCTATCGCAAGAACAAGCTCAGCCGCATCGCGCTGCGTGAACTCGGCTCCAAGGGCCTGGTTCCCGGGCTCGTGAAGTCGAGCTGGTAAGGAGGGTCGGACATGTCAACACACGATCCGATCAGCGATCTCATCACCCGCATCCGCAACGCGCAGATGCGCGCCAAATCCAAGGTCTCGACCCCTGGCTCGAAGATGCGCGCCAGCGTGCTCGAGGTGCTCAAGGAGGAGGGCTATATCCGCGGCTACGCCAGCGTCGAGCATTCCTCGGGGCGCAGCGAGCTCGAGATCGAGCTGAAATATTTCGACGGCGAGCCGGTTATTCGCGAGATCGAGCGGGTATCGAAGCCGGGGCGGCGGGTTTACGCCTCGGTGAAGAACCTGCCGCGAGTCAATAACGGTCTCGGCATTTCGGTGTTGTCGACGCCGAAGGGAATCATGGCTGACCACGCCGCGCGCGACGCGAATGTGGGCGGCGAAGTTCTCTTCACGGTGTTCTGAGGAAGGAATTAGTTATGTCACGTATCGGCAAGCGGCCTGTGACGGTTCCCTCGGGCGTCACCGCGACCGTCGAGGGACAGACCGTCAAGATGAAGGGGCCGAAGGGCCAGCTTCAGTTCGTCGTGCATGACGACGTCGAGGTGAAGTTCGAGAACGGCGCGGTCAAGGTCGCGCCCAGGGTCAAGACCAATCGCGCCCAGGCGATGTACGGCACCGCGCGCGCGCAGGTGGCGAACCTGGTCGAGGGCGTCACCAAGGGCTTCGAGAAGAAGCTCGAGATCACCGGCGTCGGCTACCGCGCCGCGCTGCAGGGCAAGAACCTGCAGCTCGCGCTCGGCTACAGCCATGACGTCGTCTATCCGATCCCGGAAGGCATCGCGATCACGGTGCCGAAGCCGACCGAGATCGTCATCGTCGGCAACGACAGCCAGCGCGTCGGCCAGGTCGCGGCGGAAATCCGCAGCTACCGTCCGCCTGAGCCCTACAAGGGCAAGGGCGTGAAGTACGCCAACGAATTCATCTTCCGCAAGGAAGGCAAGAAGAAGTAACGGAGCCGGTCATGTCGAGACTCAAGATTACGAATGCCCGGCGCAAGCAGCGCGTGAGGATTTCGTTGCGCCGTTCGGCCAACGGGCGTCCGCGGCTGTCGGTGTTCCGCTCGTCGAAGCACATCTACGCCCAGGTCATCGACGACCTGAAGGGCGAGACGCTGGCGTCCGCTTCTTCGCTGGAGAAGGCGATGCGCGAGAGCGGCAAGACCGGCGCCAATATCGACGCGGCGAAAGCGGTCGGCAAGCTGCTGGCGGAACGCGCGGTCAAGAACGGCGTCACCGAAGTCGTGTTCGACCGTGGCGGCTATCTCTATCACGGCCGCGTCAAGGCGCTCGCGGATGCCGCGCGCGAAAGCGGTTTGAGCTTGTAGTTGGATTGAACGGACAAAAGGGCCTTTCGAGGCAAGTCTTTTAAGGATCGGAAAACACCATGGCAGGTGAACGCGAACGCGGTGGCGGCCACAGGGGCGGCCGGGAAGAACGCGACAGCGAGTTCGTCGACAAGCTCGTCCACATCAATCGTGTGGCGAAGGTCGTCAAGGGCGGCAAACGCTTCGGCTTTGCGGCGCTGGTCGTGATCGGCGACCAGAAGGGCCGGGTCGGTTTCGGCCACGGCAAGGCGCGCGAAGTGCCGGAGGCGATCCGCAAGGCGACGGAAGCGGCCAAGCGCAACCTGACTCGGGTGGCGCTGCGCGAAGGCCGCACGCTGCATCACGATATCGCCGGCCGTCACGGCGCGGGCAGGGTTTACCTGCGCGCGGCGCCTGCAGGTACCGGCATCATCGCGGGCGGCCCGATGCGCGCCGTGTTCGAGACGCTGGGCATCCAGGACGTGGTGGCGAAGTCGATCGGCTCGTCGAATCCCTACAACATGGTTCGCGCCACCTTCGACGCGCTGAAGCATCAGGATTCGCCGCGTTCGGTTGCGGCGCGCCGCAACATCAAGGTGTCGACGCTGCAGTCGCGCCGGGTCGGCGGCGACGCCGAAGTGGTTGCCGAATAATGGGGGCATGATCCGGAAAAGTGGGTACCGGTTTTCCGACAAGATCATGCCAAATTAAAGAGACTCTCGGAGTTACGACGATGGCCAAGGCCGCAAAGATGATCAAGGTCGAGCAGATCGGCAGCGCGATCCGCCGCCACCACTCGCAGCGCGAGACGCTGATCGGCCTCAAGCTCAACAAGATCGGCCGGACCACCGAGCTGCAGGACACCCCTGCAATTCGCGGCATGATCGCCAAGGTTCAACATCTCGTCCGCATCGTCGGCGAGAAGTAAGACAGACAAGGAGACAGGGCGATGAAGCTCAGCGATATCGCCGACAATGCCGGCTCGCGCAAGAAGCGCATGCGCGTCGGCCGTGGCATCGGTTCGGGCAAGGGCAAGACGGCGGGCCGCGGCGGCAAGGGCCAGACCGCGCGTTCCGGCGTGCGCATCAAGGGCTTCGAAGGCGGCCAGATGCCGCTGCACCGGCGGCTGCCGAAGCGCGGCTTCAACAACATCTTCCGGCTGGATTTCGCCGAGATCAATCTCGACCGCATCCAGGATGCGATCAACGCCAAGCTGCTCGACGCCAAGGACACCATCAACGCCGAATCGCTGGTGAAAGCCCGCGTGATCCGGCGCGCCAAGGATGGCGTGCGGCTGCTCGGCCGGGGTGAACTCAAGGCGAAGCTGACCGTCGAGGTGCACGGCGCTTCGAAGTCCGCCATCGCGGCGGTCGAGAAGGCGGGCGGCACCGTGAAGATCCTGGCGCCGGCCAAGAAGGACGAAGGCGAGGCGGCGTAACATCTGCGTCATCGGCCGCCGTCCGGCGGCCATCTGCGCGACAGGACGATGGACTTATCGTAGCCGAGCACCAAATATAATGTCCGGTGTCTGCTGAATGTCTCAAGGCCTTTTGGGGCATGACAGCGCAAGGGCGGCGGGAGAAAGCCAAACATGGTCTCAGCAGCGGAACAACTAGCGGCAAACCTCAATTTCGGCGCGCTGGCCAAAGCCGACGAACTGAAGAAGCGTATCTGGTTTACCCTGGGTGCGCTGCTCGTTTACCGGCTCGGCACCTACATTCCGCTGCCGGGCATCGACCCCGCCATCTGGGAACAGGTGTTCAAGAGCCAGGCCGGCGGCATTCTGGGCATGTTCAACATGTTCGCCGGCGGCGGCATTCACCGCATGGCGATCTTTGCGCTGAACATCATGCCGTATATTTCGGCCTCCATCATCATTCAGCTGCTGACCACGGTGTCGCCGCAGCTGGAGGCGCTGAAGAAAGAGGGCGAAGCCGGCCGCAAGACGCTGAACCAGTACACCCGCTATCTCACCGTGCTGCTGGCCGCGTTCCAGTCCTACGGTATCGCGGTCGGGCTCGAGGGCGCCGGCAACGTCGTCGCCGATCCCGGCATGTTTTTCCGCCTTTCCACCGCGATCACCCTGACCGGCGGCACCATGTTCCTGATGTGGCTGGGCGAGCAGATCACCTCGCGCGGCATCGGCAACGGTATCTCGCTGATCATTCTTGCCGGTATCGTCGCCGAGCTGCCGTCGGCGCTCGCCAACATGCTGGAACTCGGTCGCCAGGGCGCGCTGTCCACGGGCATCATCCTGGTCGTGATCATCATGGCGGTCGCGGTGATCGCCTTCATCGTGTTCATGGAGCGCGCGCAGCGCCGGCTTCTGATCCAGTATCCGAAGCGCCAGGTCGGCAACAAGATGTTCGAGGGCCAGTCCTCGCATCTGC
>JBAUUA010000440.1:0-6826 GCA_049582465.1 Bradyrhizobium sp.
GATAACGACTCCGACAAGTCAATGCTGCGGCTGCTAAGCGCAGGATCCGCCAAAGCGTGGGTGGTTTTGGCGATGAGATCATGCCCAAAACGCGGGGATACTGGAGCGCGGTCGCGTTCCAGGGGAAAATCCTTCTAAACCTGATCGAGCCCGTAGAGCGTGTGCAGGGTGCGCACGGCGAGTTCGGTATAGGCGGCGTCGATCAGCACCGAAAATTTGATCTCGGAGGTGGTGATGGCGCGGATGTTGATATTGCGGGCGGCCAGTGCCGCGAACGCCTGGGCGGCGACGCCGGCATGGCTGCGCATGCCGCTGCCGATGACGGAGACCTTGGAGACGTCGGTGGCGCTGTCGAGCCGCTGGTAGCCGATCTTGCCCTTGGCCGAGGTGATGGTGTCGCGGGCGCGGGCATAGTCGGAAGCCGGGACCGTGAAGGTGAGGTCGGTGGTGGCGCCGTCCTCCGAGACGTTCTGCACGATCATGTCGACGTTGATATTGGCGTCCGCGAGCGGCCCGAAGATCGAGGCGGCGACGCCCGGCTTGTCCTGGATCTGGCGGACGGAAATCTGGGCCTCGTCCTTGGAGAAGGCGATGCCGGTGACGACGTGGCTTTCCATGATTTCCTCCTCGCTGCAGATCAGCGTGCCCGGCGGCTGGTTGGCGTGCGGGTCGATATCCTCGGGCTTGTCGAAGCTGGAACGGACGAAAATCGGCATGTTGTGCACCATGCCGAGTTCCACCGAGCGGACCTGCAGCACCTTGGCGCCCTGCGAGGCCAGTTCCAGCATGTCCTCGAACGCGATCTTGTCGAGCCGCCGGGCCTTCGGCACCACGCGGGGGTCGGTGGTGTAGACGCCATCGACGTCGGTATAGATGTCGCAGCGGTCGGCGTGAATGGCGGCTGCGATCGCCACCGCCGAGGTATCGGAACCGCCGCGCCCGAGCGTGGTGATTCGCCCGGTCTGTGGATTGATGCCCTGGAAGCCGGCGATCACGGCGACTTCCTTGCGTTCCCTGAAACGGCTGATCAGTTCGGTGCCGTCGATCTCCAGAATCCGCGCCGAGGCATGGGCGTCGCTGGTCCGGATCGGGATCTGCCAGCCCTGCCAGGAGCGCGCCTGGATGCCGATCGCCTGCAGCGCGATCGCGAGCAGGCCGGAGGTCACCTGCTCTCCGGAAGCCACCACGGCGTCATATTCGCGCGCATCGTGCATCGGAGATGCCTCGCGGCACCATTCCACCAGCTCATTGGTCTTGCCGGCCATCGCCGAGACCACGACGGCGACATCATGGCCGGCATCGACCTCGCGCTTCACATGCCGCGCGACGTTGCGGATACGGTCGATATTGGCGACGGATGTGCCGCCGAATTTCATCACGAGGCGGCCCATGACGACTGGTGCATTCCCTGAGGTTAAGTATGTGGCCCGCCCGCAAAACTAAGGCGCGCCGGCCAAAAGGCGCGTATACATAGCGGCGTCGTACGGGGCAAGCAACCGGGTTCCGGGATGTCCCGGGGGCGGCGCGGGCCGGGGCTGGTTGCGGGTCAATGGTTGCAGGTAAGTGGCGGCAGGGTGATTGAGGCCAGCGTATGGGGCGGTATATCGACGAAATCCTGCAGCCGGGCGAAAAGGTACTGTATTCGACCAACGCGCACTGGATGTTCTATCTGCCGGCGATCGCGGCCTGGATCCTGGCGCTGGTGCTGCTGATCCTGTCGCGAACGACCATCACCGAGGGCATCATCCTGTTGTGCCTGTCGGCGTCGGCAATCGTGGCCATCGTTGCGGTGTACTGGACCGTGAAGGCCTGGTTTCACCGCTGGACCACGGAGACCGACGTCACCAATCTGCGGGTTGTCCACAAGACAGGGTTCATCAAGCGGCGCACCTTCGAAATGTCGCTGGACAAGGTTGAGAGCGTCGACGTCAATCAGAGCATCCTCGGCCGCCTGCTCGATTACGGCGACGTGACCATCCTCGGCGTCGGCGAGGGCAAGCAAACCATCTCCACGATCGCCTCGCCGCTTGCATTTCGCAATTCCATCACCGCGCGATAGGAGCGGCGCGCATCCATGGCCATGCAACAGAATTCACCCGTCAATTCCTCCCCCGCTTCGGGGTCCACGGTCGATCCGGCCGAGATCGCCAAATTCTCGAGGCTGTCGGAGGAGTGGTGGGATCCCAAAGGCAAGATGGCGCCGCTGCACAAGATCAATCCGCTGCGGCTGAGCTATATCCGCGACGCCGCCTGCCGCAAGTTCGAGCGTAACGTCAAAAGCCTGAATTGCCTGTCCGGCCTGCGCATCCTCGATATCGGCTGCGGCGCCGGGCTGCTGTGCGAGCCGTTCACCCGGCTCGGCGCCCAGGTGATCGGGGTCGATCCCTCCGCCACCAACATCGCGGCGGCAAAGCTGCACGCCGACAAGGGGCATCTGTCGATCGACTATCGCTGCACCACGGTGGAGCAGATGGACGTGCGCGAACGCTTCGACATCGTGCTGGCGATGGAAGTGGTCGAGCACGTCAGCGACGTCGGCATGTTCCTCAACCGCTGTGCGGCGATGCTCAAGCCCGGCGGAATGATGGTGATCTCGACCCTGAACCGCAACTGGAAGAGCTTCGCGCTCGCCATCGTCGGCGCCGAATATGTGCTGCGCTGGCTGCCGCGCGGCACCCATCAATGGGACAAGTTCGTCACCCCCGACGAACTGGCGCATTATCTCGAGCACAACAGGCTCGCCATAACCGAGCAGACCGGCGTGGTCTATAGCCCCTTCGCCGACCGCTGGGGTCTCTCCTCCGACATGGACGTGAACTACATGGTGGTGGCGGAGGGCGCGTAGCCTTTCGCGCCGCAAGCGCGGCGAGTGGGCCGACGCAATCCTGTCATGACGCCGTTCCGGTTGACCGCGCGCGGCGCGCCCGGCACGGTGGCCGCACGTCCCGCCTCCTCAACCAAATCCCCCGCTCATGCTCAGCATTGCCACGCTCTGGGTCCCCTTCACCATTATTGCTGCCCTCGGACAGGTCGCGCGCAACGCGATGCAGCGGCAATTGACCGGACCGCTCGGCACCTGGGGCGCCACCAATATCCGCTTCCTGTTCGGCTTTCCGTTCTCGATCGTCTTCTTTGCCGTGGTGATCACGGCGACCGGAGACCATGTGCCGTGGCCGGCGGCGGCGTTCTGGCCATGGCTCCTGCTCGGCGCGCTCTGCCAGATCGTCGGGACCGGCATGATGCTGCTCGCCATGAACGACCGTTCCTTCGTGGTGACGACGGCCTACCTGAAGACCGAGGCGATCCAGACCGCGATTTTCGGCTTTGTCTTTCTCGGCGATCACCTCACGCTGCTGAAGGTGGTTGCGATCCTGATCGCGACCGCCGGCGTGGTCATCGCCGCGCTGCGTCCCGGCGCGGGCAAGGGCTTTACGGACCTGAAGCCGACGCTGCTCGGGCTTGCCGCCGCCGCGGCGTTTGCGCTTTCGGCGGTCGGTTTTCGCGGCGCCGTCATCACGGTGCCCGGCGTAACGTTTGTGACCGCGGCGTCCTGCACGCTGGTGTTGGGGCTGTTCGTGCAAACCCTGATACTGACGGTTTATCTGCTGGCGCGCGCGCCCGGCGTGCTCAAGGCGATCCTTTCGCTGTGGAGGCCTTCTGTCTTCGCGGGCTTCATGGGCGCGTTCGCCTCGCAGTTCTGGTTCCTGGCGTTCGCGCTCACCGCCGCCGCCAATGTCCGCACGCTGGCGCTGGTGGAAGTGCTGTTCGCGCAAGCCGTGGCGTATTATTCGTTCAAGCAGCCGCTGTCGGCGCGCGAGCTTTCCGGCATCGCCCTGATCGTGGTCGGCGTGGCGCTATTGGTCGCGGTTTAGCGCCTGAAGGCGATCAGGACGGCTCCAGCGGCGATCAGAAAGATTCCGAGCCAGCCATTGACCGAGGGCCGCTCGCCCAGGAACACCACGCCGAACAGCGCCACCAGCACCACGCTCAATTTGTCGATCGGCGCCACCAGCGTCGCCGGGCCGAGTTTCAGCGCGCGGAAATAACACAGCCACGACGCGCCGGTACCGAGGCCGGACAGCAGCAGGAAGATCCAGCTCCTCGCCGTGATCGGCCCGGGATGGCTGAGCTTGCCGGTGGCAAACAGGATCAGCGCAAGACTGATCAGCACGATGACGGTGCGGATCAGGGTCGCGAGATCGGAGTTGATGTCCTCGACGCCTACTTTTGCGAAGATCGCGGTCAGGGCAGCGAACACGGCGGAGAGGACGGCCCAGAATTGCCAGGAGGACAGCGTTTCCGGGTTCATGGATACCTCTGAAAGGAGAAGGATCAGTCGTCATTCCGGGTCTGGCGCTTCGCACCATCCTGGAATGACACTGTGTCTAGTTGCGATCGTCCGGCAGCACCGGCAGCGGCGACACCTCGACGCCTTCGTCGATCAGGGCGCGCGCTTCCTCGGGCGAGGCCTCGCCGTAGATCGGGCGGTGCTCGATGTCGCCGTAATGCATTTTGCGGGCTTCATTGGGGAAGCGCTCGCCGACATTGTCGGCGTTCTTCACGATGTGCTCGCGCAATTCCCTGAGCTTGGCGCGCAGCTCGCGCTCCTGCGCCATCAACAGCGGCGTCGAGGCGGGCGTTGCGCCTTCCGCGGGCGCGGGCGGCGCGACGGGCGCTGGTTCGGCGCGGTCGCGCCCCTTCTTGCTGACGATCTGCGGAGCCATGATGGCGCGCTCGACCTTGGCCGACCCGCAAACCGGACAGTTCACCAGCTTGCGCTTTTCCTGGGTTTCGTAGGCGGCCGAACTTTGAAACCAGCTTTCAAAAGCGTGGCCTCGCTCGCAGCGCAGGTTGTAGTGGATCATGCCGATCCCCGAACCAGGTGCAGGTGCTCGGGGCCGGCCTTGGGGTCGGCGACAGAGAAGCGCCTTCCGTGCTGCAGCGACGGCACGCTTTTGCGCGCAGCTTCTACCCTCGCGGGGTCGATCTTCGCCATGAACACGCCGGGCTCGGTGCCGCCCTCGGCGAGCACCTCGCCCCAGGGGGCGATGATCAGCGAATGGCCATAGGTCTCGCGCTTGTTCTCGTGCATGCCGCCTTGCGCGGCGGCAAACACGAAGCAGCCGTTCTCGATGGCGCGGGCGCGCAACAGCGTGTGCCAATGCGCCTCGCCGGTCTTCTTGGTGAAGGCGGAGGGCACGGTGAGGAACGATGCGCCGCTTTCGGCGAGCGCGCGATATAGCGCCGGAAAACGAACATCGTAGCAGATCGTCAGCCCGATGCGGCCCCAGGGCAGGTCCGAGATCACGGCGGTCTCGCCCGGCTGATAATTGGCGGATTCGCGGTAGCTCTCGCCATCGGGCAGATCGATGTCGAACATGTGGATCTTGTCGTAACTTGCGATCACGGCGCCGTCCGGTCCGATCAGGAACGAACGGTTGACGGCGCGTTCAGGCGAGGCGCGCAGCGCCAGCGAGCCGACATGGAGATGGATATTCAGTTCGGTGGCCAGCGCGCGATAGGCCTTCAGCGAAAGATCGGTCTCCTCGGTGGCGAGATGCTCGAACAGCGCCTTGCGGTTCAGCTGCATCATGTTGCTCACCTCGGGGGTGAGCACATAATCGGCGCCCTCGGCCGCGGCCTGCCGGATCAGCTTGATCCCCTGCTCCAGACTCGGCTCCGGCAGCAGGCCGGTGCGCATCTGCACCATGGCCGCCGTGAAGGTGAGGTCAGCGCTCATGATTTGGCCTCTTCGCCTGCCAGCATCGAATCGAGCCTGCCCTCGCGGTCCAGCGCATACAGCTCATCGCACCCGCCGACATGAGTCTCGCCAATGAAAATCTGCGGAAAGGTCGCACCGGCGCCGGCGCGATTCCACATCTCCTGACGAAGCGTCGGGTCGATCGCGACATCGTGTTCGGTGAAGGCGGCTTTTTTGCGAGTCAGCAGCGATTTGGCGGCGCTGCAATAGCCACAGCCCGGACGGGTATAGATCTCAATGGCAGCGGTCATGTCGCGCTCGGCTTGGGGAAGGAATATTACCCAATTATATGGGAGCTTTGAAGGTGTCCACAACCCGGGCGAACACCAGCACGTCGACGGACGCAGCCCTGGCGCGCAACAGCGCCCGGGCGCAGGCGTCGACGGTGGCGCCGGTGGTCAGGACATCGTCGACCAGCACCACGCGGCGGCCGGCAATCTCGGATCGCCTGTGATCGGCGACCTTGAACGCGCCCTGCACATTGCTGGCGCGCTGCGATCGGGACAGGCCGATCTGCTGCTCGGTCGGCCGCACGCGCCGGAGCGCTTCGGAGGCAACCTTCACGCCGCTCTGCCGCGCGATGATCCGCGCCAAGGCACCGGACTGGTTGTAACGGCGGCTCCAGCCGCGCCGCCAGTGCAACGGCACCGGAACCAGCGCATCGGCCTCGGCGATCAGTTCGTGGCCGGCGCGCGCCATCCAGCGGCCCATGGCGGGGGCGAGATCCGTGCGGTCCTGGTATTTCAGGGCATGCACCAGCGTGCGCGCGACGTCGTCATAGCGCACCGCCGCGCGCGCCCGCGCATAGGCCGGCGGATTGGCGACCGCTTCCATCGACAAAAGTTCGGGGCCGGGGTCGTAGACAAAGGGAATGCCGAGCCTGGGGCAATAGGGCTTCGCGATGAACGAAAGTTTTGCCCAGCAGGACGCACAGACGCCCTCGCCATCGACCGGTTCGCGGCAGGCGACGCACAGCGTCGGCAGCGCGATGTCGAGCGCCATCCTCGCCGCCTGCCGCCACGCGCCGCGGCAGGCGCCGAACGCGCCGCGCAGATGCCCGGAGAT
>JBAUUA010000441.1:0-1628 GCA_049582465.1 Bradyrhizobium sp.
GGCCCAAACCCACCGGATTGCCGGCGATGCACCAGCCGGTTTCGGTCTGCCACCAATGGTCGATCACCGGCACCTTCAACTGCTGCTCCGCCCATTCCACCGTCGGCGGGTCGGCGCGCTCGCCGGCGAGGAACAGCGTGCGGAATTTCGACAGATCGTATTTGCGGATGAAAGCGCCGTCCGGGTCTTCCTTGCGGATGGCGCGGAACGCGGTCGGCGCGGTGAACAGCGCCACCGCCTTGTGGTCCGATATCACCCGCCAGAACGCGCCGGCGTCGGGCGTGCCGATCGGCTTGCCCTCATACATGATCGAGGTCGCGCCGTGGATCAGCGGTCCGTAGATGATGTAGCTGTGGCCGACCACCCAGCCGATGTCGGAACCGCACCACCAGACCTCGCCCGGCTTGATGCCGTAGAGATTGAACATCGACCATTTCAGCGCGACCAGGTGCCCGCCATTGTCGCGCACCACGCCCTTGGGTTTTCCGGTCGTGCCCGAGGTGTAGAGGATATAGAGCGGGTCGGTCGCCAGCACCGGCACGCAGTCGGCGGATTTTTTCGCGGCGATAGCCTTGGCGCGTAATTCGGCCCAGTCGTGATCGCGGCCGCCTGCGAGTTCGCAGGCCTGCTGCGGCCGCTGCAGGATGATGCAGGCCTGCGGCTTGACGCTGGAAAGCCGGATGGCCTCGTCGAGCAGCGGCTTGTACTGCACGATGCGGCCGGGCTCGAGCCCGCAGCTCGCCGACAGGATCAGTTTCGGCTTCGCGTCCTCGATCCGGGTGGCGAGCTCCTTAGCCGCGAAGCCGCCGAACACCACTGAGTGCACCGCGCCGATCCGCGCGCAGGCCAGCATCGCGACCATCGCCTCCGGCACCATCGGCATATAGAGGATGACGCGGTCGCCCTTGACGACGCCGAAGTCGGCCATGACGGCGGCGAGCGTCTTCACCTCGTGCAGCATCTCGGCATAGGTGAATTTGGTGACGCTGCCCGCCAGCGGCGAATCGTGGATCAGCGCCAGCTGATTGCCGCGCCCGCTTGCGACATGGCGGTCGAGCGCGTTGTAGCAGGTGTTGACCACGGCGCCGGCGAACCAGCGGCCGCAAAGGCCCATGGCGGGATCGAAGACCTTTTTCGCCGGGCTGATCCAGTCGATCTCCCGGGCCGCCTCGCCCCAAAAGCCTTCGGGGTCGGCCAGCGAACGGGCGTGGACCTCGTGATACCGGCTGCTCTGGATGTTCATGGCGCCACTCCCGCTCAAACCTGTCTATTTTCTCGTTAAACCGTGTATGGCCGGGACAGGTCCGGCCATGATCAAGATCAATTTGGGTCGATTTCCCGCACCATTGTCACCTGCGACGGCGTCAATTCAAGGCTAAACACGGCCGTAGCCTCTGCCCTAGTCCCGCTCGACGGCCAGCAGATGGTCCAGCCGCTCCCGCATGGCCTTGTGCAGGTCGTAATCGGGGCGGCCGAACCCTTCATTGCGGCGGGCGATGAACTCGTCCTGCTCCCGCTGCAGGGCGCGGCCGGCGCGCGGACTGTCGGAAGTCGCCTCGCGGACCACCTTGGTGTTCACGGCGTTGATCTGGCGATCGAGATTGGCAAGCTCGGGGTTGGCGCAGATC
>JBAUUA010000442.1:0-2606 GCA_049582465.1 Bradyrhizobium sp.
GCTCGGCACCGTCAGCACGGCCTTGATCGCCGCGACCGCGCTGGTCGGCCTGCTGATGCCGTTCGTCATCGCCGCGCTGGCGCCGGGATTTGCAGGCCAAGCGACCCTGCAACTGGCCGTCGACAACGCCCGGCTGATGCTGCCCTATCTCGCCTTCGCAGGGCCGGTCACGGTGATGATGGCGCTGATGAACGCGCAAGGGCGATTTGCGCTGACGGCGTTTTCGCCGCTGCTGTTCAACATCGCTTTGATCGCTGTCATGATCGCGCTGATGCTGTGGCGGCAGGATGCGGGCTTTGCCGCGGCAGCGATCGCCGCCACCGTCGGCATCGCCGGGCTGTTGCAGCTTTCTGTCCTGGTGCTACGCCGTGGCGGCGATGTCGCGACGCCGCTGCGCATCTCCTTGCGTGCCGAGATGCGCGGCTTTTTCGGCAAGGCCATTCCCGGCATGATCGCCAGCGCTTCGCCGCAATTGCTTGTCGTCGCCGGCGCGGTGATCGCCTCGTCGCAGCCCTCGGCGGTGTCGTGGCTGTACTTTGCAAATCGCCTGGTCGAACTGCCGCTCGGCATTGTCGGCGTCGCCATGGGCACGGTGCTGGTGCCGGAACTGACGCGCGCGCTGCGCTGCGGGGACCACACCGCCGTTGCGCAGGCGGAATCGCGTGCGCTCGAACTCGCCACAGGCCTCGCGTTGCCGGCGACGCTCGGATTGATCGTGCTGGCTGAGCCGATCGCGCGGGTGCTGTTCCAGCACGGCGTCTTCACGGCGGCCGATACGGCGGCAACCGCAGGGGCGCTGATGTGGCTGGCGCTCGGCCTGCCCGCGCACGTGCTGGTCAAGGCGCTGTCGCCGGCCTTTTTCGCGCGCCACGACACGCGTACGCCGCTATTGGCCACGCTGACGGGATTTGCGGTCGCGATCGTCTCGGCGCTGGTGCTGGGCCGTCTGTTTGGCGCCGAGGGAATCGCGGCCGGCATCGCACTCGGCGCGTGGAGCAGTTCGCTGGCGCTGATGCGGCGCGGGGCGGCGAGCTTCGGATTTTCGATCGATGCCGCGGCACGCCGGCGGCTGCCGCGCATCGTGGCGGCAGCGATGGCGATGGGCGGGCTGTTGTGGCTCGCGGCGCGGTTCCTGCCAGTGCCCGGCGCAGACTCGCATACGCTCATGCAGGCCCTATCTCTGATGCTTCTCATATCGGGCGCGATCGCGGTTTACGGCCTGTTTCTGGCCCTTTCGGGCGTCATCAAATGGGACGAAGCGGTTAACGCGCTCCGGCAAAAACGGCCTGCCGACTTGCGCGAGTGAGCCCCGCATGGCAATGGACGGCGCGAAACAGGCACGCACGGAAAGCTGAGAAATGGCATTCGTTGAACGGGTTTTTTCAGGCGTCCAGCCGACCGGTAATCTGCATCTCGGCAATTACCTCGGCGCGGTCGTCAACTTCGTGAAGCTGCAGGAGACGCATAATTGTCTGTATTGCGTGGTCGACATGCATGCGCTGACGCAGCCGGTCGAGGTGTGGGGGGGACCTGCGGAACTCGCGCGCAACACCCGCGAGGTGACCGCGGCGTTCATCGCGAGCGGCATCGATCCGAAGAAGCATATCGTCTTCAACCAGAGCCAGGTTTCGGGCCATGCCGAGCTGGCGTGGATCTTCAATTGCGTGGCGCGGGTCGGCTGGCTCAACCGCATGACCCAGTTCAAGGAGAAGGCCGGCAAGGACCGCGAGAACGCCTCGGTGGGCCTCTACGACTATCCCGTCCTGATGGCGGCCGACATCCTGCTCTATCGCGCCACCCATGTGCCGGTCGGCGAGGACCAGAAGCAGCACCTGGAGCTCGCCCGCGACATCGCGCAGAAGTTCAACAATGATTTCGGCGATTCGATCCGCGGCCACGGCTTCAATACCGGATTGTACTTTCCGCAGCCCGAGCCGCTGATCACGGGACCGGCGACGCGGGTGATGAGCCTGCGGGACGGCACCAAGAAGATGTCGAAATCGGATTCGTCGGATAATTCGCGGATCAATCTCACCGACGACGCCGACACCATCGCGCAGAAGATCCGCAAGGCGAAGACCGATCCGGAGCCGCTGCCGTCGGAGGAAAAGGGTCTCGAGAACCGCCCCGAGGCCGACAACCTCGTCGGCATCTACGCCGCGCTGTCCGGCCGGACCAAGGCGGACGTGCTGCGCGAATTCGGCGGCGGCCAGTTCTCGAACTTCAAGAATGCGCTGGCCGAGCTTTGCATCGCCAAATTGTCGCCGATCGCCTCCGAGATGAAGCGGCTGGTGGCGGACCCCGGCCATGTCGATGCGATCCTGGTCGACGGCGCCGACCGCGCCCGCGAAATCGCCGCCGAGACCATGACGGCGACCAAGGACATCGTCGGTTTCGTTCGCAAGCGCTAGCGCCTTGGCAAAAAGACCTTCGTAGCTTGCGATCTTACCTCTCCCATGGGGAGAGGTCGGATTGCGCAGCAATCCGGGTGAGGGGTTAGGATTTACGATTGACCGTACCTCCTCACCCCAGCCCTCTCCCCATGGGAGAGGGGGCGCACTTCCGGTGCCGCTGCATCGAAGAAAAGATCGTCCACATCTTCTCCT
>JBAUUA010000443.1:0-4458 GCA_049582465.1 Bradyrhizobium sp.
GTTTTCAGCTTGGACATCAGGCGTCCCTACCCAAAAGATGGCGCGAGATCACGACGCGCTGGATCTGGTTGGTGCCTTCCCAGATCTGGTTGATCTTGGCGTCGCGCATCATGCGCTCGACCGGATAATCCTTGAAATAGCCGACGCCGCCGAAAATCTGCACCGCGTCGGTCGTCACCTTCATCGCGACATCGCTGCCGAAACACTTGGCCATCGAGGCCATCATCGACAACTGGCTGAAGTCACCCATGTCGACCTGCCGGGTGCATTCGAACAGCAGGGCGCGGGCCGCCTCGAGTTGCATCGCCATGTCCGCGATCATCCACTGCAGGCCCTGGAAACTCGCGATCGGCTTGCCGAACGCATTGCGCTCCTTGGCATAGGCGATCGCCGCGTCGAGCGCGCCCTGGCCGATGCCGATCGAGGCCGCCGCAACCGTCGGGCGGTTGAGGTCGAGAATGTGCATGCAGGCCTTGAAACCCTGGCCCTCTTCGCCGAGCCGGTTCTCGGCCGGCACGCGCATGTTCTCGAAGAACAGCTGGACATTGGGGACGCCGCCGAGGCCCATCTTCTTTTCATTGCGCCCGACCTTGAAGCCCGGCGTCTTGGTATCGACCAGGAACGCGCTGATGCCGTTGACGCCGCGGCCCTCGGCGGTACGCGCGAACAGCAGCACCCAGTGCGCCACGCTGCCGAACGTGATGAAGCATTTCTCGCCGTTGATGACGTAGGAGTCGCCGTCGCGCACCGCCTTGGTCTTCATGGCCGCGACATCGGAGCCGCAATGCGGCTCGGACATGGCGACCGCGGTCAGGGTCCGTCCCTTGGCGACCATGGGCAGAAACCGCTGCCGCTGCGCCTCGGTGCCGAAATGCAAGAGCGGCAGGATCATGCCGATGGAATTCTGGCCGGCCAGGATCGAGCATGCCATCGAAACCTTGGCGATCTCGTGCTTGGCGAGGCACAGCAAAGTGAGGTTGCCGCCGGGGCCGCCATACTGCTCGGGCACCCATTGCTGCAACAGGCCCATATCGCCGAAGATCGGCACCAGTTCCTCGGGAAAGCGGTCGGTCCGGTCGATCTCGGCGGCGATCGGCGCGACGTGGCGCTCGACCATCTTCTTGATGCTGTCGACGAACGCGGTCTGCTCTTCAGTCAGATACATTGACGTTTTCCTTGGACGTTTTCTTTGGGACGTTTCCCGTGAATTGTCGTTTTGCTGATCGGATCAGGCGCGCCGCCGCTCGCGCAGCACCCCGGTAGAATCGACGTTTTGGCGCAGCACGCGCAGTTCTTCCGCCGTCGGCATCGAGGTCACCGGCGGCGTCCCGTCGACCAGCAGCTCGAATCCGGTCGCCTTCCGGACCTGGTCGAGCGTCACGCCCGGATGCAGCGACTTCACGCGCATGCGCTTCGACACCGGTTCGAAGCCGAAAATGCCGAACGGGCTCAGGACGAATTTAGGTCCGCCCTCGGGCAGGCCGCGGTCGGTGCGCGAGGTGCCGCCGTCGAGAAAGCCGGGGCCGTTGAGAAAGTCGACGCGCTCCGGAAAGCTGCCGCGGTCATGCCGCGCCATCACGACATAGAAGCGCCGGGCCAAAGCGGTGAGGGCGCTGATGCCGACCGTGCCGGGGCCGCGCAGCCTGGGCTTGTCGTGCGGCCCTACGCAGACCGTGTTGATGTTGCCGAACCGATCCACCTGGATGGCGCCGAGAATGGCAAAATCGAAAAAATGGATCTTCCAGTCGATGAAATCGACCATCTGCGGCAGATCCATCATCGCTTCGCTCCAGGCGATATTCTCCGTGCGGGCGGTGGAGCGGATCACCGGTTCGTTGCAGTTGACCATGCCGCCGGGGCCTGACACCCACCACAGCGTCGGTGCCTGAAGGCTGCGGGCGAGGTTGCAGGCCGCCACCTGGACGTCGCTGTTGGTCCCGACAATGGCCTTTTCGCCGTCGCGCAGATCGCGCGCCAACAGCACCGCCTGCAGTTCAGCCATGGAGCAATCGGTGTCGGTCATTTTCGATTTCTTTGCTTAAGGTTCATTGGTCAGACCATACTAGGAGCAGGTCGGAGCGAATGTCAAACGGCCGAATCGGCATGCGCGCGCGGCGGCCGCGCATGGCTTCGCCGCACAGACTAAAGGGTCGTTGCGTGGTTTTCGGGAGCGGATGGCCGGAAAAGAAATTCTACTGCGAGGTTTCTTCGGCCAGCGCGCGCAGCGTCTTGTTTTCGGCGGCGGTGCGCTCGGCGCGCATCAGATGGCGGCGAAGGCGCTGCAGATGCTCGGTCATTTCCCGCTTGGCCTCGTCGACCTGCCGGGTCGCGATGTATTCGACCAGCCGGCGCCGGTGCGCGATCAGGTTCGGGAAAAACTCGATGTTCGATTGCTCGACCTGCTGCAGCACGATGTCGGTCAGGGCTTCGATGATCACCTGCAGCACGGTGTTGTCGGTCGCCTGCGAGATCAGGCGGTAGAATTCCGCGCTGATCGCGACACGTTCCGCAGCCTTGCCGGACGGGGGAAGGGTGGTCAGGCGATCGACGTTTTTCTCCAGCGCCGCCACCGTGGTCGGCCGAATCCGCTCGCAGGCAAGCTGCATTGCCAGCTGCATCACCAGCGTGCGGGCTTCCGTCAGGTTGTCCAGCGAGATGCGGCCGAGATGGAACATGTCGCGGATCGATTGGGTGACGAGATCGGGGTCGCCCTTGAGGATGAAGGCGCCGCCGCGCGCGCCCTTCTGCAGGCCGACCACGCCGGCGATCTCGAGACTGCGCAGGGCCTCGCGCACCGCCGCCCGGCTGACCCCGAGCTTTGCGGCAAGCTCGCGCTCGGCCGGCAGCTTGTCGCCGGGACGCAGCGACCCCGCGGCCATTTCGCGGCGGACCTGTTCGCAGATTTCCTCGAACACACGTTTGGTGCGGATCGGCGCGAACCGCGGCTGCGACTTCTCTTTAGCCACAGGCTCGGCGGTCTTGGCCGGAAGCCGCCGCGCGGCGGGCTTCCTGGCCCGCGCCGGCGTCGTTGCGGCGATCGTCGTCTTCCTGGTCACAGGTTGTCCACTTCGTTCGAACCCGCCACCGATGCGGGCGCTCATCCTTTATACCAACCCGATCGCAATGGACAGCATAACCGAACGTTCTTGACGGACTTCGGGCAAAATGCATCAATGGTCTGTCCATTGGCCTGACCGGCCGGCTGAGGGCCTCGGCAATGCTCCCGGGGCCGCAGGCCGTGCAGCCGGGACTGCGCCTGGGCACCGCCGGCTGCAGAACGGCGCGTCAAGCAAATAAGCGGTGGGGAGAGACGTCGTGGGCGAAGACTGGCTGCAGCAAAGGCCCGGCGGGACGGCCCCCTGATGGACTTGTTGCCGCTTCTTCCCCAGGCGCTCGCGGACGGGCTGCTGCTCGGTGGCGTCTACGCCATCGTCGCGGTCGGGCTGACCATGACGTTCGGCGTGCTGCGGATCGTCAATTTCGCCCATGGCGATTTTCTCGCGGTCGGCCTGTATTTGACCTATCTCGGCGCGAGCTGGCTCCGGCTCGATCCCTATCTGTCGCTCATCCTCGTGCTGCCGCTGGTCACGCTGGCCGCCGCCTTCACCTACAAGCTGCTGATTGCGCCTGTCATCACCGCACCCGAGCACAACCAGATCGTGGTGACGCTCGGTCTGTCGCTGATCCTGCAGAATGCGATGCTGGCGCTGTTCACCGCGGATCTTCACACCATTCCTTCCGTCCTCTCCGGGCATATCGTGCGGGTCGGCAACGTGTACATCCAGGCCGCCGCGCTGATCGCCAGTGCGGTGTCGATCGCGCTTTGCCTCGGGCTGTACTGGTTTCTGCGGTCGACCGAACTCGGCCGGCTGATCCGTGCCGCGGCGCAGGACCGCGACGCGGCGCTGATGAGCGGCGTCAATGTCGACCGGATGTACCTGATCGCATTCTGCATCGGCGTCGGCTCGCTCGGCCTGGTCGCGCCGCTGATCGCGCCATTCAACTATGTCAGCCCGAGCGTCGGTTCCAATTTCACGCTGACCGCGTTCATCGTCGTGGTGCTCGGCAGCATGGGCAATTTCGCGGGCGCCTTGATCGGCGGATTCATCATCGGCCTCGTCGAGGCCGTCGGCGGTCTGGTGACGGGTGGCTCGATCAATTTCATCATCACCTACGCCATCTTCATCCTGTTCCTGCTGTTCAAGCCGGAGGGGCTCTTGGGAGGGCGCCGGCTATGAGATCGATGCTCGTTCTCGGCCTCGCGGTCGCGCTGCTCGCCGCTGCGGCGCCTCTGTTGTCCATCTATGGGCAGCACATCTTCGTGCTGGTGGCGCTTTATGGCTCCGTTGCGCTGGCCTGGAATATCCTGGGCGGCATGGCCGGCCAGATGTCGCTTGGCCACGCCCTGTTCGTCGGCGCCGGCGCCTACGTCTCGACCGCGCTTTATCTCAATCTCGG
>JBAUUA010000444.1:0-5066 GCA_049582465.1 Bradyrhizobium sp.
ACCGACTGGCTCGACGTCGATCCGGTGCCGTTCACCTGGGTCGAGGAAGTCGGCGAACTGTCGCTGGCGTGGCTGACGCTGATCGGTGCGGCGATCGGCATCCAGTCGCGCTCGCATTTCACCCTTGCGGTGTTCGTGCATCGCCTGCCGCTGATCGCACAGCTCTGGATCCACCGTTTCAATCACGCGCTGATCGCTTGCGTCGGCATGCTGGTGGCCTGGTACGGCTTCAAGCTTTGCCTGCTCAACCGCACGCTGACGACGCCGGGCCTGCAGATCAATCTCGCCTGGCTCTACGCTTCCGCCGTGGTCGGCGGCATCCTGATCGCCGTCTATGGGCTCGCGATGATGATTTCCCCGCTGCCGCAAGGCGAGCCCCAGCACTGACCGGAATAATCCATGCTGCTTGCGACTGTTGCCATCGTTTTCGCCGTGCTGGTCGTGCTCTCGATGCCGATTGTGTTCGCCCTCGGCGTCGCCGGCATCGCGGGGCTCTTGATCGGCGGTTACCCGCTGCAGCAGCTGTCCTCGGCGCTGGTATCGGGATCGCAGAGCTGGGTGCTGCTGGCGATTCCCGCCTTCGTGTTCGCCGGCAATCTGATGGAGCGCTGCGGCATGAGCCACGCGCTGGTGGAACTGGCGCGCGCGCTGATCGGCTGGGTCAAGGGTGGGCTCGGCATGTCCGTGATCGTGGTGGCGTATTTCTTCTCCGACATCTGCGGGTCGAAAATGGCCGAGGTTTCGGCGCTCGGCTCGGCGCTGATGCCGCCGCTGACCAAAGCCGGCTACGACCGGCGCGATTCGGCTTCCCTGATCGCGGCCGGCACCGCGATGGGCATGCTGGTGCCGCCGGCGATCTTCATGATCGTGATCGCGCAGGTCACCAACACCTCGGCCGTGGCGCTGTTCGTGGCCGGCTTCGTTCCGGCCGTGGTGATCATGCTGTGCCTGATGATCGTGGTCTATATCCGCGCCCGGCAGAACGACTGGCCGGTCGATGCGCGGCCAAGCCTGAAGCGCCTCGGCCACGCGGCGCTGCACGCCGCAGTACCGATGGTGGTGCCGTTCGTGATCCTCGCCGGTTTCATTTTCGGCATCATCACCGCGACCGAGGCCGGCGCGGTGGTGGCGGGCTATGCCTTTCTCGCCGCCAAACTTTATTACCGCAACGTCTCGTGGCGCGAGATGGGCAGGATCGCCTATGACAGCGCCATCCTCACCGCCGCCGTGGTGTTCCTGCTCGCGATTGCCTCGGTCTATCAATATCTGATGGGCGTGAGCGGGGTGCCGCAATTGCTGGGCCAGGTGCTGGGGCCGCTGAAAACGCACCCGTGGCTCTTCCTGATCGGAACCGCCGCCATGAGCTGCCTGTTCGGCATGGTGCTGGAAGGCCTGCCCGCCGCGGTGGTGCTGATCCCCGTGGTGTTTCCGATCTCGGAGGCGATGGGCATCGACCCGATCCATTTCAACATCGTGCAGACCGCCGCCGTCGGCATCGGCCTGTTCATGCCGCCGATGGGCGTGGGGCTATTGATGGCGCTGCGCTTCGCCAAGATCGGCGTCGGCCAGCACTTCCGCACCTATGTGCCGTACATGCTGGCCCTGTTCGCCGGACTGCTCCTGATCATCTGCATCCCCGGTATCAGCCTGACGCTGCCGCGGCTTGCGGGATTGATCAGGTAGCAGCGTGAGCGGCGGGCTTACCTGTTGACGCCGCGCACGTCGCCCGTGGTGGCGTCGATATAGACTTCCATATAGCGGCCTTGGCTATCCCGGCCTTCGATCTCCCATTCGTCGCCGAGAAAATTCGTATGGGACACCGATATGAGGCCCATGTCGGCCGCTTCATCCACAGCCGCCTGCATCGACATGACACCGCCCGTGTCATAGGCCATCGCGGGCGCGGCCATTCCGAACGCGATCGCTGCGGCGATGGGCAGGATGTATTTTTGCATCTTTCACTCCTGATCGAAGTCAGTTCCATTTGCTGTCACGCGCATCGCGCAACATTGCCAAGAACCGTTGCGACCGCGAGGTGTTCCGATTTAAGAGTTCACGAAACTGCGCAAATCTTCGGCAACGCGCGACCGTTTGTTGGCGGCTTCCTGGCAACAAGGCGGCGAGCTGTCCGCGCCGCTCAGACGACGCCGCGCGCGCGGAGTTCCGCGATATCGTCGGCGTCATAGCCGAGCGAGTTCAGCACCTCATCGGTATGCGCGCTGAGTGCGGGCGCCATTGAATCGAGCCTGCCGCCGCCATGGGCGAGCCGAAAGCCACTTCCGGCGAAGCGCAGGCGGCCATAGGGGGTATCGATCTCCTGCATGGCGCCGCGCGCCGCGATCTGCGGATGATCGATCACCTCCTCGATCCGCCAGATGCTGGCGCAGGGCGCGCCTGCCGCTTCGAGGATCTTCTCCCATTCGCGCGGATCCTTCTTCGCCAGCGCTTCCTCGATGATGGCGCGCAGCGCCGGCTCGTTTTCCTGCCGCGCGAACCAGTCGGCAAAACGCGGGTCTTCCAGCGCGTCGACGCGGCCGAGTGCCGTCATCAGCGACTGGTATTGCTTCTCGCTGTTCACGGCGAGCAGCAGATAGCCTTCGCCCGCCCTGAACAAATTCGCGGTCGGCCGGCGGCTGACGGCCTGATTGCCGGACAGTTGCTGGCGATGGCCAGCCACGGTGTAATCCGCGACCTGCCCCGACAGAAACGCCAGCGTGGCCTCGAGCATGGAGACGTCGACCAGTTGCCCCTTGCCGGTATGGGTACGCTGGAACAGCGCACTCGATACGCCGAACGCCGCGGTGGCGCCGGACAGCACGTCGCAGACCGCGAAACCGGCGCGCGTCGGTCCGGTCTCCTCATGGCCCGTGATCGCCATGATGCCCGACATCGCCTGGATCTTGCCGTCATAGCCCGCGCCCGATCGTTCCGGGCCGGTCTGGCCGAAGCCCGAGATGGCGCAATAGATCAGCCGCGGGTTGATCGCCGAGAGCGCGGCGTAGCCGATGCCGAGCCTGTCCATCACGCCGGGGCGAAAATTCTCCATCACCACGTCGGCGCTGGCGGCGAGCTGCTTGACGATGGTGATCGCCTCCGGCTTCGCGAGATCGAGCGTCAGGCTGCGCTTGTTGCCGTTGATCGCCTGCCAACCCGGGGCGAGACCGCGCTCCGCCCATTCGTGGCTCAAGGGGGTGCGGCGCATGTCCTCGCCTTCGCGACGCTCCAGCTTGATGACGTCGGCGCCGAGCAGCGCGAGCTGGTAGCTCGCATAGGGGCCGGCCAGAACCTGCGTGAAGTCGAGAATCTTCACGCCCTCGAACGGTCGGGTCAATGGGACGTCCTCCTGATGGTCTTCTTTTTTGTTCTTGTCGTTCTTGCTTCTTGTTCTTGCCCCCGGTCGCGACTGCTGTGGCGCGTCAGGCGACGCGGTTGCCGCGCGCGATCTCCTTTTGCCGGTCGAATTCGCGCCGGCGCTGCTCCAGTTCTTCCGGGCTCATCTGGGCGATGTTGTTGTAGTCGAGCTTCCAGGAGGCGTCCTCGCTCCAGCGCAGCGGCGACTGCATCGTGGTGCGCGCGCCGGAGGCTGACTCAAGCAGGCGCAGCGCCAGCTCCAGCGTCAGCGCCTGCGACTCGACATCGTGCGGCTTGCCAGCGGAATTGCCCAAGGGAAAGTCGGAGAACAGGAAGCGCGGCACGGCCGCATGCTCGACGATGTCCTTGGCGCATCCCATCACCACGGTTGGGATGCCGCCCTCTTCGAGATGGCGGGCAACCAGCGCGGACGTCTGGTGGCAGACCGGGCAGTTCGGCACCAGCACCGCGACATCGACCTTGTCCGCGCGGCAGCGGGCCAGGATCTCCGGGGCATCGACATCGATGGTGACGCGGTGGCTGCGATTGGTCGGCGCGCCGAAGAAGCGCGGCGCGACCTCGCCGATCCGCCCCGAGGCCTTAGCCTTCAGGAGCTGCGGCAGCGGAAACCAGGTGCCGCTGTCGGTTGCTGAGGTGTGCTTGCGGTCGTAGCCGATATGCGAGATGCGCAAATCGTGCGGCTTGGAGGTGTCGCCGTCATAGACCTTGTAGAACTTGGCGCCGCCATTGTAGGCCGCGCCGGGGCCCTGGTCGCCCTTGGCGGGATCATAGGGGGCGGCGGTGGTGACGATGGTCACGCGCGATTGCGAAAGCGGCTTCTTCAGAGGCTGGAACGGCGCTTCGACATAATGCGCCCAGCGGTAGGGCGTCGTGTAGCCGATCGCGGCGTAGTAGTCGCGGGTCCGCTGCATATAGGGGACCGGGGAGTCGTAGTCCGGCGCGAAGCCAAGTTGATCGTCGAGCGAGCCCGGCATGGTTTCTGTCTCTCCTGCGTTTCCACCGCGAGACCGTCAATCGGCCTTTGGGCCCAGACTAGAGACAGTCGGCCTGTTCCTCAACAGCGGACATCATGACTTAAACGCCTGCCACCGATGACCAAAGCTCGGCCAGCTTGCGCCTGAACGAGGCCAGTCGCGTCAGGGGGACGGTCTCCTCTTCCTCTTCGGGCAGGCGGAGGCCGACGAGATTGACCCGGCCGCCGGAGATGCTGCGCGCCACCAGCACGATGGAGTCGAGCTCCAGCGTCGCGCCTTCCTTCGGCGCGTGGTCGAGATGGACGTCGAAATAATCGGCTAGCGTCAGATTGGCGTGCTCGGTGCCGGTGGCGATGCCGTAGATGTTGGCGATGTCGCCGAGCGTGACGTCGCCGGACACGGTGAAATCCCCGAGCAGATGCGGATCGGGCGCGGAACTCGGCTGCATGTCGACAAAGAATCGATCCAGCGATTCGGCCTTTTCCGGCGGCGCCAGCAGATAGATGTAGTCGCCGGGCGCAATCGGATCGGCCTCGGCGGGCGAGAGAATGTGCTGATCGCGGATCACCAGCGTCGGCTTCGACCAGGACGGGACGAGGCCGCGCCGGAAGAACAGGCTCTTCGGCCGCACGGAATAGCCGACCAGCTGCTGTTCGAGCTGGCCGGGCAGATCGAGCTCGACGCGGCGCGGCCCGCGATCGGCCCGCGGCAGCGCCACAT
>JBAUUA010000445.1:0-2988 GCA_049582465.1 Bradyrhizobium sp.
GCCGGCGTCTGCAGCCATGCCGGCAGTTCGACGGGCGCGGCCGTCGCCGCAGCGGTGGTCGCGCCGGCGGCGGGAGCGGCATCCTCGATCCCAGCGTAGCGCTTGATCGGGCCATCCGGCGTCTCGATGGTCTCTTCGCGCAATCCGGAATTGGAGAGCCCCTTGCCGATCAGGTCGTACCAGGAGTGCTTGCGCACGCTGTTCATGTTGCCCGGCATGCAGCCGCCAACGATCAGGCGGTCGGCCGCGCGCGTCATCGCCACGTAAAGCAGCCGGCGGTATTCATCCTCGGTCTCGCCCAGCATCGCCGTGCGCGCCTCGCTGACGACGGCTGGGTCCTCCGCCTTTCTGCCGGCCCAGATCACGACGCCCCCAGGCAGATGAATCAGCTTGAGGCGCTGTGTATCCGAGGGCGATGAGGTGGTGTCCACCAGGAACACCACGGAGGCTTCCAGCCCCTTGGCGCCATGCACGGTCATGACGCGGACCTCGTCGCGCGAGATTTCCATGTCGCGCTTGACCTCCAGGTCGGCCGCGCGCAGCCACGCCACAAAACCCTGCAGCGAGGCGGGCGCCTTGCGCTCATAGCCAAGGGCAAGTTCGAGGAATTCGTCGAGCGCGTCATTGGCCTCGTGGCCGAGCCGCCGCAGGATGCGCGCGCGGCCGCCGCCGCCGCCGAGCAGCCAGGCATAGAACGCAAACGGCGTTTCGGCATCGAAACGGCGCTCGCATTGTTGCAGGCGATCCAGCACTTCCCTGAACTTGCCGTCGCGAGCGGCATGATCGTTCAACGCACGCCGCAGCGAGCCCTTGCGCTGCCACGCCAGTTCGAACAGCTCGTCGTCTGAGAGCCCGAACAGCGGACTCTTCAATGCGACCGCCAGCGCCAGATCGTCCTGTGGCAACAGCAGCGCGTCGGCGAGATTCATCAGGTCGATGATCGCGATATGCTCGGTCAGCTTCAGCCGGTCGGCGCCGGCGACGGGAACGCCGGCATGCTTCAGCGCCTGAATGACAGCATCGAAGGCGTTGCCGCGCCGCCGCACCAGCACCAGCATGTCGCCATAGCGCAGCGGGCGCCGCTTGCCGGCACTGCCGGTCATGGTGCCGCTTTCGACCAGCCTCCTGATCTCGGCCTGAATGCGCCGGGCGAGCTTCACCTCGGGGCTGGTCTGCGACAGCCCGTCGAACGGCGCGCGCCAGCCTTCGATGTCCTGTTTGCCGTCCGGCTGCTGCAATTCCCAGAGCTCGATCAGGCTCGGCCCGGCATCGGCCAGCGAATTGTGGATGGGATAGCCGGTCTCCACCGAATGGATGCTGCGGTAGATCTCCGCTTCGCGAAACACGTGGTCGACCGATTGCAGGATCGCGGCGCCCGAACGGAAGGAGTAGGTGAACGACACCGGATCGAATTTCAGCCCGGCCTCGGTGAATTTCCGCGCCAGTGATCGGCGCCGGGCGTCGAATTCGCGCGGCGCCGCCCCCTGGAACGAAAAGATCGACTGCTTCTCGTCGCCGACCGCGAAGATGGTGCGGACCACGCCGTCGCGGGCGCCTTCGCCCGAGGTGAATTCGGAAATGATGTGGGCGACAATGTCCCATTGCCGCGGGCTGGTATCCTGCGCCTCGTCGATCAGCACGTGGTCGACGCCGCGATCGAGCTTGTAATGCACCCAGCCGGAGGACACCCGGTCCAGCATGGAAAGCGTCTTGTCGATCAGATCGTCATAATCGAGCAGGCCGCGCTCCTGCTTTTCGCGCCGGTAATTCGCCGCCGTCGCCGTCGCGATCGCGAGCAGCGCCTGCGTGCGGTCGCGGGTCGTTATGCCGCGCCGCAGCTCGATCAGGCGGCCGATGCGGCCGCCTTCCAGATCGAACAGGCGCGCAATGGCCGGATTGTTGTCGCCAAACTTCTTCGTCAGCACGGTTTTGCGCGGGCTGCGCTCGTCGGTGAGGAACACGCCGAGATATTTTTCGACCTGCTCGCTGCCGGTAAATATCAGCGCCTCGCGCAGGCGCACCGCCTGGTCGGCTTCGGTCTTGTTGCCGGTTTCGAGGATGGAGGCGATTTCCCTCCAGCGCGATCGCGGCAGATGCGGCCCGTCGACGATCTCGCGCTCGACGTCTTCGATGGTGTCGCTGGCGTCGACGCCGAGCGCGGTCGATACCTGCACCGCCGCGGCCTCGACGCTGCCGGCATTGTCGGTCCAGGCCATGAAGTGATCGCGGCTCAGGCAAGCCTCGCGCACGACGTCCTTGAAGGTGACGTCGGCGGCGCTCGCCATCGCGATATTGAGCGCACGGCCGGCGGCGCTGTCGGGATCGCGGGAGGCCTCCAGCAGCACCTTGAGGTTGGCGCGCTCCATCATCTCGTTCTGGTCGCGCTCGTCGATCACGGCGAAGCGCGCCGGCACGTTGGCCTCGAACGGGAATTGCTGCAGCAGCCTCGTGCACAGTGCGTGGATGGTCTGCACCTTCAGGCCGCCCGGCGTCTCCAGCGCGCAGGCGAACAGTTTTCGCGCCGCCATCCGCAAACGCGAATCTGGCCGCGTGATGCCCGCCTCGCGAATCGCGTCGTCGAGCGCGTCGTCATCCAGCGTGACCCAATGGCCCAGGGTGGAAAACACCCGCTCCGCCATATTGGCGGCGGCGGCCTTGGTGAAGGTGATGCAGAGGATTTTTTCCGGCTGCACCCCGTCGAGCAGCAGCCTGATCACCCGCTGTACCAGCACATGGGTCTTGCCCGACCCGGCATTGGCCGAGACGAATGCGGACGACGCAGGATCCGAGGCGCGCGCCTGCGTCGCGCGAACGGGAGGAGGAATCGGGCGCGGCGTGCTTACCATTCTTCCAGCCCCAATCCGCCGGCCGCCGACCATTCCTTGATCCGGGCGAGATCGTCATAGCTGCCGTAACGGTTCGACCACATCGACAGATTAAGCGAGGTGTAGGCCTGATCCTCGTTCTCGAAGGCGCGGATCAGCGCTT
>JBAUUA010000446.1:0-2356 GCA_049582465.1 Bradyrhizobium sp.
GCACCTGCAGCAGCGCGTAGTTTGAGATGTAGAGCTGGTCGAGGCTGTCGTCCGGCGACAGCATGAAGACGACCATCAGGATGTCGGGCGAGTTCTTCTTGGTGACGACGCCGTTGCGCTGCACCTCTTCCGGCAATTGCGGTTGCGCGATCGCGACGCGGTTCTGCACCAGCACCTGCGCCTTGTCCAAGTCGGTGCCGAGCTTGAAGGTGATGGTGATGGTGAGCTGGCCGTTCGAGGTGGCCTGGCTGTAGAGATACAGCATATCCTCGACGCCGTTGATCTGCTGCTCGATCGGAGCAGCGACCGTGTCGGAGATGGTTTGCGCCGAGGCGCCCGGATATTGCGCGGTCACCACCACGGTCGGCGGCACCACTTCGGGATATTCGGCGACCGGCAGCGTCCGGTAGGCGAGCGCGCCCACAATCAGGAGCACGATCGACAGCACCATCGCCAGGATCGGCTGATTGATCGAAAGCCGGCCGAGGTTCATGTCTTGCCACCGGCCGGAGCCGGCGCCTGGGCCGGATGCGGGCTCACCTTGGCGCCGACGCGGGCGCGCTGGATGCCGTCGATGATGACGCGGTCTTCCGGCTTCAGGCCCGTACGAATCACGCGCAGGCCTTCATCCAGCGGCCCAAGCTCGACCGTGCGCGCTTCCACGGTGTCGTCGTCCTTGACCACGAAGACGATCTTGCGCGACTGATCGGTGGCGATGGCCGTATCCGGCAGCAGCAGCGCCTCATAGGGCGCGCTGGCGATCAGCCGCACGCGGCCGAACTGTCCGGGCAGGATGGAAAGATCGTGGTTCGGGACTATCGCGCGGCTGCGCAGCGTGCCGGTTGATACGTCGAGCCGGTTGTCGAGGAAGTCCATGTGGCCCTCATGCGAGGGTTTGGTCTCGCCGATCAGCGTCACCTGCACCGGGTTGGGGGTGTCGCGCGAGCTCGGCCGCTTGCCCTCGAACCAGAGCCGGTTGTTCTTCAGATACGTCGCCTCATCCACGTCGAAGTAGATGTAGATCGGATCGAGCGATACGATGCTGGTCAGCAGGGTCGCGCCGCCGCCGTTGTCGCTGCCCGACACGAGATTGCCGATGCTGACGAGATGGCGGCTGATCCGGCCCGTGATCGGCGCCATCGCATGGGTGAACTCGACATTGAGCTGGGCGGCCTTCAGCGCACCTTCGGCGATGGTCTCGGCGGCGTGTGCCGCCTGTAAGGCCTGCCGGCGCTGATCGACGACCTGCTCGGAGACGGCACTGGTGGCGACCAGATTCAGGCCGCGATCGAGTTCGCGCTTGGCGAGTTCCGTCTTGGCGCGGGCATCCGCAAGCTGACCATCGGCCTGCGTCGACACCGCCTCGAAGGGGCGGGGATCGATGATGTAGAGCAGGTCGCCGGCATGGACCATGTCGCCGTCCTTGAACTCGACATTGGTCACAAATCCGCCGACGCGCGCCTTAACCTGCACCTCCTCGATCGCCTCGAAGCGGCCGGTGAATTCGTCCCAGTCGGTGACGGTGCGCTTGGTGGGCTGGGCGACCGTGACCGGCGGCGCCGCAGCCGCCGCCTGCTGCGGCGGTTTGTCGCCGCAGCCGGACAGGGAGACCGCAAGCAGGACGATCAATGGCCCGGAGAGGCGGAGTGAATGAAGATTGGAACCCACCCTGCGAACCAAACGCTCCGATGCCCCAGTCGAGCTCACTTCCATCTCCCCTACGCTTGGCGCACCGATTGGTCACCGCCGCCACGAAATGCGCTACGGAACGACTGTCACCCAGTCTGTGGAAGAACCGGGCGAGATCAAGGAAATTTATCGTACTGCGCCGACGATGATCGTGCATGCAGACAATTTATTGGCTCGCGACATTGATAGCGCGCCGCACATCCGGCGCGAACCGGCCTTCTGACCGGGGCAGCTCGTGGATCGGCCCATACCAGGTCACGACATCTCTTCGGTCATCGTCCGCGGCTTCCACCGGGCACGACAGCCGGAAGACATGACAACGGGATTGCCCAATCCGACGCAGAGTCGGGCAATTCGCTCTCGACCCCAAGCCGTCAGGCGGGCATTATCGCGAAAATCCCTCCGGCCGAACGATCCGACACGAGGTCATACATGCACGCGCCTCCCCCTTACCAATCGTTCCTCGAAGCCGGAGCCGAGCGCCGCGGCCCCGATCATCTGGCGCCGGACAGCGCGGGACAGAATTTTTACGACATCGACCGCGGCTTGCGCGATCTGCTCCGGCTGTACCTGCAGCCGGAGGATTTCCGGCGGCTGGAACCGCATTTCCATCGCCTCGGCGAACTGGCGGGCGGCCGGCTGGATGAACTCGCCCGGATCGCCGACA
>JBAUUA010000447.1:0-9874 GCA_049582465.1 Bradyrhizobium sp.
TTTCGGTCGACGCGATCCTCTCGGTCGACGTCGGCGCGAAGGTCAAGCCCGGCGACATCCTGGCGCGTATCTCCACCGAGAGCGCCAAGACCCGCGACATCACCGGCGGTCTGCCGCGGGTGGCCGAACTGTTCGAGGCGCGCAAGCCAAAGGACGCGGCGATCATCGCGGAAATCGCGGGCACCATCCGGTTCGGCCGCGACTACAAGAACAAGCGCCGTATCTCGATCGAGCCGATGGACAAGAATGAGGAGACCCGCGAATACCTCATTCCGAAGGGCAAGCACATCCATCTGCAGGACGGCGATATCGTCGAAAAGGGCGACTTCATCGTCGAAGGCAACCCGGCACCGCACGACATCCTGGCGATCAAGGGCATCGAGGAACTCGCGGCCTATCTGGTCAACGAAATCCAGGAGGTCTACCGGCTGCAGGGCGTGCTGATCAACGACAAGCACATCGAGGTGATTGTCCGTCAGATGCTGCAGAAGGTGGAGATCACCGACCAGGGCGAGACCGACATGATCTCGGGCGAGCAGGTCGACAAGATCGAGTTCGACGTGCTCAACGCCAAGGCCAAGGAAGAGGGCAAGAAGCCCGCCACGGGGACGCCGGTGCTGCTCGGCATTACCAAGGCGAGCCTGCAGACCCGCTCGTTCTTCTCGGCGGCGTCGTTCCAGGAGACCACCCGCGTGCTCACCGAAGCCGCCGTCAACGGCAAGGTGGACCCGCTGGAAGGCCTCAAGGAGAACGTCATTGTCGGCCGGTTGATCCCGGCGGGCACCGGCGCCTCGATGGCCAAGATCCGCGAAGTCGCCGTCAAGCGCGACAAGCTGATTCTGGACGAGCGCGAGAAGCAGGCGGCGATCGTTCCTGCTGCCCCGGAAGTCGAGCCGTTGGCCCTGCCGCCGGCGGAATAAAGCCGCGCGAAATCGGAAAATCACGAAAAAGGCCGGCGAAAGCCGGCCTTTTTTTGTGCGATTCGCAAAGGCGTAACGAGTCGGCTGGCGTCCGCCTCATCCACGAAGGCGGGTGATGGAAGTCTCCTGCGTCAACAATTCGTGTTCGCGGAAAGCGAAGGCCGCACGATCACGGCATTTCAGCAATATCGGCTTCATTTGCAGCCTCGCAGATGCTCGAAGTTGGGATGCTCCGGCGCCTGCGCGTAAACGACGGGCGGCTATGCGCGGCGCTACGTTCCTACCGTAATCGAGATGATTGATAAGATCACCTGACAGGATAATGTTTTGAATATCCACTGCATGGAATTCAAGGTCGACCTTCAGGAACGGGCTTTGTGGTCCGCGTGGGAGGACTTGTCTGTCGAGTTCGAAAGGCTGCTCGCTGCGGCTCAAGAAGGAGGCTCGACGCTCTCTGAATGTCGCACCACCGCAAGTCGCATCGATTTCACCGACGACGATTCCTGGTACAGGGAATGGAAGGCCATCGCGGATACCAGTCATGAGCGGGGCGACGCCGCGCTCGGTAACGGCCACGTGGTTACCGCAAGGAGCAACTGGCTGCGCGCGACCAACTACTATCGCGCGGCGATTTATGTCCTCGATCCAACCGGCGCCCCTCATCAGGCCGCGGTCACATCGATGCGCGAGTGCGCCGCGAAATATCTGCGGTACGGCAAGCCTGCCGGCGAGGTCGTCCTGATTCCCTGGTCTTGCGGCTATCCGCTCGAAGGTTACTTTCTGCCAGCTCCCGCCGCGTCGAAGCGCGCGCCCGCCGTCATCTGCATCGGCGAGCCCGGGCATCGCAAGGAAGAGTATCTCAGCAAGGTCGCGCGCCATGCAAATGATCGTGGGATGTCGCTGCTTGCGGTCGATCTCCTTGGGGCCGGGGCAGCGAGCCGGTTTGAGGAGGTCGTGGGCCGTTCCGATCTGGAAACCGCGATCGGACATATCGCGGATTATCTGGTCGAGCGGGACGACGTCGATGCGGACCGTATCGCGATCGTCGCAGAGGGATGGGGCTCTTCGTTCGTGGCCAGGGGAATCGCGTTCGATGACCGCTTCGCAGCCGCGGTTTGTGACGGGGGCATCTGGGACATTCACGAACGCTCGTTCCTGAGGGATCGCATTGCTTCGCGGGATGGCAATATCGTCCCACCCCCGATCGTCAGCCGGGTTGCCCGAAACATCAAATGCCCGGTCCTGGTTTGCGCGGGCGAGCGCGGCTGGCTCAAGGCAGCACGCGTGAGGGAGCTTTATGACGGCCTGAAGCGCGATGGCCGCGACATCGACCTGAAGATATTCACCAGTGAGGAAACCGCGGCAGCACAGGGACACGCCGATAACCCGACGCTGGCCAATGAATTCATCTTCGATTGGATCGCGTCCCGCCTTGGAATTGCGGAATAGGGACCCTGTCTCGCGACGGGAAAACCAAGGGAAACTCAGATATCCAGAACCACCTTGTGGCAGGCCTTCTCAAGTTTGCTCTGTAGCGCAACCAGCTTGTCGGTCATCTCGCGGAGTTCGCGATCGCCCAATTCCGCAAAGATGAATTCGTTCAAGCCTTCCTGTTGCGAGGCCAGGTTTGCCAGTTGCTTGTAGGCCTTGTCCGTCAGGGACATCTGCACGACCCTGCCGTCTGCGGCCGAGGTCTTTCGGCGGATGAAGCCCTTCTTTTCAAGCATTTTCGATTGCGTCGTGACGAACGACGAATCCACGTGCAGCTTCTTCGAAACCAAGTTGACCGGCACGCCGTCGCCCTGGTCCATTTCCCCCAGGGCCATCAGGATCATCCACTGGGGCCCGCTGATACCGAGCGCCTTGCCCCAGTAGTAACGAAGCTCCTCGAGGTGCACGCCAATGGCGACGATCACCCAGGTGAATCGCCTGATCACATCCTGATTCTTGCTGGTGGCGGTGGTGCCGCCCGGGTTGCCGCGCTTGGCCTGGTCCGGAGGGTCCACGCTTCTCTTTCCGTTTGCTCCCATGCTTCATCTTGGGGGGATTCTTCTGCAAAACAAGCAAAAAAGATCAGTGACTAACTCAATAAAAAGGCTTTGCCGGCGGGAATTTTCGCGCCGATAGGCAACCGGAGGCCGCCGCCGTACCCGCCGTTGCAGAAAAGAGACAGCCGATCGTCAATCATATAGCTGACTAAATAAAGTATTTTGATTATAAAAGTTGTGCATGCATATTCGCCCGTGGCGGCTGGGGGTCCTGGATCGTCCCGTTAGGTGGTTCGCTCACGTCCCGCGCGTCAAGCGGGCAGTCCGAAGGCGCAGAACGACTGAGCGGTTTTCAACGGAACAGGGGGCCAGTCCTCGGGTGTGCAGACACCCATGGGGGACCTGCAACCTTCTGACAGAGCAAACTTGGAGGTTTAATATGAAGATGATTAAGAGCCTTGTCCTGGGCTCAGCGGCGGGTCTGCTCGCCATGGGCGGGGCACAGGCAGCTGATCTTCCGCTCAAGGCCAAAGCGGTCGAGTATGTGAGGGTCTGCTCCCTGTACGGAGCCGGATTCTACTATATCCCGGGCACTGACACTTGCATCAAGCTCGGTGGCTACCTGCGCGTCGACACCACGTTCAACGGGTCTGGCATCGAGAATGCGCCGGCCTGGAACGGCAATTCGGGCCAGCAGAACCGCCTGCGCAACCAGTACATCAGCCGCGCTCGCGAGGACTTCAACATCGATACGCGCACCTCGACCGAATACGGCGTGGTTCGCAGCTACTTCGAAGGCGTGTTCAACTGGACCACGGGTACCGACGCGGTCGCCGGCGGTTCGGTCGGCGTCTATTTTGCCTTCATCCAGTTCGCCGGCTTCACGATGGGTAAGGCGGTCTCCCAGTTCGATACGCCCTGGACCAACTATCCGGGCAACATCAGTGACGCACTCGTCGGCGGATCCGGCGACGTTACCGGCGTCAACCAATTGACCTATACGGCCAGCTTCGGTCAGGGCATCAGCGGTTCGATCTCGGTGCAGGACCAGTCCGCCTACTACCAGACCAACCTTTGGAACACGTCGTTCCCGGCAACCACGGCAGCTTCGGTTGCAGCCACTCTGCCGACCGGCACTTACGGTGTGCAGGACCTCGGCGGCGTGGCGGCCCCCGACATCGTCGGTATGCTCCGGGTCGACCAGGCCTGGGGTCTGCTGCAGGCATCGGTGGCGGCGCACGACAACCACGCCGGCTACTATGGCGCCAGCGAGACCACCGGTCATCCGAGCGATGCGTGGGGCTGGGCCGGGCAGTTGGGCTTGTCGATCAACAACATTCCGACCGGGGCTGGCGACGTCATCAACGTGACGGCCGGGTATTCCGACGGTGCGAGCCGTTACATCTTCCAGAGCCTGGTGCCGACCACCTATGCAATGTACGGCAGCAGCAGCCTGGGTGGCGCCTATCAGAGCCTCGCATTTGCGGGTGTCTCCGACGGCGTGTTCGGTGCAGGCACTTCGATCGAGAAGACCACGGCCTGGGGCCTGCGCGGTGCTTACACCCACAACTGGAATCCCTATTGGAACAGCTCGCTCTTTGGTGCGTACGCGGCCATGAGCTATTCCTCGACGGGCAAGGCGCTCGTCTGCGCCAACTTCGCAGGCTCGCTGACGGCGGGTTCGACTTGTAACCCGGACTTCAACATCGCACAGATCGGCACGATCACGCGCTGGACCCCCGTCAAGAACCTGACGTTCTCCGGCGAAGTCATGTACACCAATCTCGACCAGAAGTTCTCGGGCTCGATCGCTACGCCTGCGATCGGGACCAAGCCGGCCGCGATCTACGAACTCAAGGATCAGAACACCTGGAGCTTTGCTGTCCGCGCTCAGCGCAACTGGTAAAATAGGTCTCACGACGTCGAACGAAACCCGGCAGGAAACTGCCGGGTTTTTTCTGATTGATGTGCCCGGCATTGATTTGGAGGTGAAAGGCCTGCCCTGAACGGTCACAACCAGTGAAGCGAGCAGGAGCTGGCGTGGAAGCGAGAAAGTTTTCGGCGGAGGCGGTATTGAAGCGCGTTCGACGGAGCGCCGCGGCGAGATCGGAGAAATTCCCGGGCGAGGTTAAATATATTATTTACTCAGGTAATTATATCATGTAGTGTCCGGTGGTGGCCGGCGAATGGTTCGGCGGCACCGCTGTCTCAGGAGACGACGACCACTTTTTGCTAAACCTCCAAAACCACCGGCAATGCCCTGCCGGTGGTTTTTTGGTATCTGGTCGCCGCCCGGCCGTCCCGGGTTGGCAGAATACAAGCGCTGGTCGGTGCAGCAGGGCCCTTTGCCTCCGTGAGATTGCGGAGATGGGTCGTTTTTGCCGTTTTTTCGGCCGCTTCCCGGCTCGTTGCGGTGCAAGAACGCCTTTGTTCATCTTCCCTTCAGGCTGGAAAGCGCTTCTGCTAAAGGCATGATCGCCAAGCCCGTCCCCGGGGTTCGACCCTGCGGAGGTGGGGCGGTTTCGCGGTAACACAATGCGCTAAATCAATGATTTGGGGCGGGATCGGCGCCAAAAAGGGAGCTGATCGCACTCTGAGCTGACCGAAGAAGGACCGGATGCCCCGCGAAGGGGGCGGCGGGGGATCACGGAACACACATGCTGGATCTTGCAATCGTTGGCGGCGGGCCGGGTGGCCTGATGAGCGCTTGGTATCTCAGGAAGAAGCTCGGCGACCTCTGCCGAGTCACCATTTACGAGGCGTCCGACCGGCTGGGCGGCAAGATTCTGACGAAGAAGTTCGAATCGGCGCCCGCGATGTACGAAGCCGGCGTCGCCGAGATCTATGATTACTCGATGACGGGCCCCGATCCGTTGCGCGAGCTGATCCAGCATTTCGGCCTGCAGACCATTCCGATGGATGCCGAGCAGGTCCATCTCGACGGCGAACTCCTGAACGACGTGCCGGGCATGCGCCGCAAATACGGCGCCAAGACCGCCGAGGCGATCGAGGCCTTCCGCAAGCGCTGCACCGAGATGGTGTCGCCGACCGAATATTACGAAGGCGTCGGCGCGCACGACAATGAGCATCCCTGGGCCTACATCACGGCCGAGGAACTGCTCGACCGGGAAGTGGACGACGCGACCGCCAAGCGCTTCTTCAAGGTGATGGCGCGCTCCGATATCGCCACCGAGAGCCACAACACCAACGGGCTGAATGCGCTGAAGAACTTCGTGATGGATGTCGACGGCTATATCGGCCTGTATTCGATCCAGAACGGCAACGAGCAGCTGATCGACTGCCTGCAGTCCGAAGTGGACGCCGATATCCAGCTCAATCACAGGGTGCTCAAGGTCGGCAAGACCGCTTCCGGGCGCTACCAGCTCAACATGATGAACGGCAAGGGACCGGAGACGAAGGATTTCGACCTGGTGCTGATGTGCCTGCCGCACTCATGGCTCTCGACCATGGGATGGGAAGGCGAGCAGCTGCGCAAGTCGA
Organism: Bradyrhizobium sp.; assembly: GCA_049582465.1. Classification (GTDB taxonomy): domain Bacteria; phylum Pseudomonadota; class Alphaproteobacteria; order Rhizobiales; family Xanthobacteraceae; genus Bradyrhizobium. Next base: position 6,410 of record JBAUUA010000447.1, read on the forward strand.
TGGTCAAGCACGTCGCCTATTTCGACCGTCCGGCGCACTATCTGCGGGTCTCGATCCTGTTCGATGAGCCGTTCTGGGGCGAGAAGATTCCCGGCGCGTGGTTCATGTCCGAGGCATTCGGCGGCTGCTGCGTCTACAATGAGGGCGCGCGGCACGATGTCGGCAAGCACGGGGTGCTCAACTGGCTGATCGCCGGTTCCGATGCGCTCGCCTTCGCCAATCTCAACGATCAGGAGCTGATCGACGCCGCGCTGAAGTCGCTGCCGGCCTCGCTCGGCAACGCGCGCGAGCATTTCGTGGAGGGCAAGACCTACCGCTGGCTGTCCTCGGTCAATGCTATCCCCGGCGGCCTGCCGGCGCGCGACGTCATGACCAATCACCGGCCCGAGCCGAAGCAGCATCCGGGCCTCGTCGTGGTCGGCGACTACCTGTTCGATTCCACGCTGAACGGATTGCTCGATTCCTCCGATGCCGCCACCGACATCATCGTGACCGAGATGATGCGGCTGCGCCGCGCGCGGGGCGAGGGCGGCGCGCCTGCCTCCGACAAGATCGACCGCGGCTATTTCGAGAATTACCGCGGTCTCGGTCCCTACAGCGAAGTCTGGAGCCAATTTACCGATCCCGCCTATCTGACGGATCTCATCAAGATCGTCTGGAACCGGGCGAGGGGATACAAGCTCCTGGTGGCGGGATCCGCGAGCGGCGAACTGGTCGGAGCACTGCGTGCGCGCGGCATCGATGCATGGGGCATCGAGAACAGCCGCGCCATCCACGCCAAGACGCCGAAGGAGCTGAAGAAGTTCAACAAGCTCGGATCGATCCTCGACATGCCGTTCAAGAACGGCGAGTTCGATTTCGTGTTCGAGACCAGCCTGTGCCACGTTTCGGAAAAGCAGGTCCCGCGCGCGATTCGCGAGTTGAACCGGGTCGTGAAGACCGGGCTGGTGTTCGGATCGGTGACCTCGGACATGGCGCCGGCGCTGATCGATCGCTACGACCTGTTGCGCGGGGTCAAGAAGCTCGGCACCTGGTGGGAATGGTCGGAGCTGTTCTTCTCCAACGGGTTCGACCTGTCGATGCATCGCCGCGACTGCACCGACGAGTTGTGGGCGGCGACGCTTGCCGCCAACAAGGGGCCCGGCCAGTGGTATGCCGACTCCGACAGCCTGCGTTACTCGTTCTTCGACAAGGTCGAAGCCGACGACGATTGAGCTGCAGCTAGCCGTCCCTGCGAAAGCAGGGGCCCATAACCACCGGCGTAAATTTGACGAAGCTCGTCGGCGACCTCGTTTCAGTCGAGGGCGCAACGCGCTATGGGCCGCTGCTTTCGCAGGAACGATGCAGGAAATTTATTGGCAGTTGCTCGGTCGAACGCGTAGAACCACAGCGTCGATTTTACGGTCATGCCGGCCGTGCAGCATCGGTTGGTTTCATGGCGCGAAAGCCTCCATCGTCGGATGATCGGATCAAGGCTGTCGCGGACGACGCGCTCGCGCCGGAGTCCGACGAAAAGCTTTTGGCCGCCGAAGTCGCAGGCGCGGCTGCCCGTGACAAGGCGTCGTCTGCACCCGATGACGACGACGAGGACGAAGAAGAAGACCAGCTTGAGCTCGACGATGACGAGGAAGATGAGGACCTCGTCGTCTTTACCGCGAAGGAAGCCGCCGGCGCGCTGGCGACGATCTATGCCTTCGTCAAACCGTTCCTGAAGAATTACAAGGCAATCCTGGCAGCCGTCGGCCTCGGCGTCCTGGTCGAGACGCTGTTCAACGTCATCATGCCGCTCAGCCTGAAATTCCTGATCGACGATGCGCTCGGCGAGGAGGATTTCCGCGCTCTTTACATCATCCTCGGCGTACTCGCGGCCGCCGGGATCATCACCTCGATCGTCGCGGTCTGGTACGAGCGCTGGGACGCCAAGCTGGCGGCTTCGCTGATTTCCGATGTTCGGACGCGGCTGTTCGAACATATCCAGAATTTGCCCGCGGCCTATTTCGCGCGCACCAAGCGCGGCGAGATCCTGTCGCGATTTTCGGTCGATCTTGCCGCCTTCGAAGGCTCGATCAAGGGGTTCGCCAACAGCGCCGCGCTGCCGTTCTTCGAACTGATCGCGGGCATCGTCCTGATGCTGTTCCTGAACTGGCAGCTCGCCGTGATATCGCTGCTGGTGTTCCCGATCACCCTGATCGGCCCGCGGATACTGACGCCGAAAGCGGTGCAGGCCAATTACGAGCAGAAGCTCAACGAATCCTCGCTGCTCGGCATGGTGCAGGAAAACGTCGCGACCCAGGCGGTGGTCAAGGCGTTCATGCTGCAACGGCGCACGCTCGGCTGGTTCACGATGCGCAACGACGAGGCCCGTCGCAAGATCGCCTCCGCGGCGTTTCTGTCGACCATGGTCGAGCGCACGGTCACGATCTCCGTGCTGTTGCTGCATCTCGTGGTGCTTGCGATCGGCGCCTATCTCGCCACCAAGGGCCAGATCACGATCGGAACCTTCGTGACGTTCGAGAGTGCGTTCTGGGAGGTGTCCTACAACATCGCCCACGTGATGCATTTCATCCCGGTCTCGATCCAGTCGGCGGCGGCGGTGCGCCACATCCAGGAGATGCTGGACGAGCCGACCCGCGGCGCCGACCGTCCGGGCGCGCCCGACCTGCCGCGCATCACCAACGACATCACCTTCGATCGCGTCACCTTCAAGTATGAAGGAAGCCAGACGCCGGTGCTCGACAATTTCAGCCTCAAGCTCAAGGTCGGCAAAAGCATCGCCATCGTCGGGCCCAGCGGCTCCGGCAAGAGCACGCTGCTCAACCTGATTCTGCGGCTTTACGTACCCGACGAAGGCCGCGTCACCATCGACGGCGTCGATATCCGGAAAGTCACCCGCGAGTCCCTGCGCCGGAGCATGGCGGTGGTGTTCCAGGAAAACATGCTGTTCAACATGTCGATCCGCGAGAATATCCGGCTCGGCAAGGAAGGCGCGAGCGACCAGGAGGTCGAGCAGGCGGCGCGCAAGGCCGAAATTCACCGCTACATCATGAGCCTGCCGCGGAAATACGACACCCCGGTCGGCGAGCGCGGCGATACGCTGTCGGGCGGACAGCGCCAGCGCATCGCGATTGCCCGCGCCATCGTCCGCAATCCCTCGGTCCTGCTGCTCGACGAGGCGACCTCGGCGCTGGACCAGACCACCGAGGCCGCGATCAATCGCACGCTGCTCAAGGTCGCCAAGGGCCGTACCATGATCTTCTCGACCCATCGTCTGACCTCGGTGGTGGAGATGGACGAGATCATTGTGATATCGGGCGGCCGGGCGATCGAGCGCGGTTCGCATGAGAGGCTGCTCGCCGCCAACGGCGTGTATCGCCGGCTCTGGGATGACCAGGGCCACACGCCGCCCCAGCCGGCCGATCAGGCCGACGACCGCGACGATGACGACGACGAGGATGACGCGTGAGC
>JBAUUA010000448.1:0-2245 GCA_049582465.1 Bradyrhizobium sp.
GCACCTGCAGCAGCGCGTAGTTTGAGATGTAGAGCTGGTCGAGGCTGTCGTCCGGCGACAGCATGAAGACGACCATCAGGATGTCGGGCGAGTTCTTCTTGGTGACGACGCCGTTGCGCTGCACCTCGTCGGGCAGTTGGGGCAGCGCGATAGCGACGCGATTCTGGACCAGCACCTGGGCCTTGTCGAGATCGGTGCCGAGCTTGAAGGTGACGGTGATCGTCAGCTGCCCATTCGACGTCGCCTGGCTGTAGAGATAGAGCATGTCCTCGACGCCGTTAATCTGCTGCTCGATGGGAGCAGCCACGGTGTCGGAGATGGTCTGCGCCGAAGCGCCCGGATACTGCACGGTCACCACCACGGTCGGCGGAACCACTTGCGGATATTCGGCGACCGGCAGCGTGGTGTAGGCGATGGCGCCGACGATCAACAGCACGATGGACAGCACCATCGCCAGGATCGGCTGATTGATCGAAAGCCGGCCGAGGTTCATGTCTTGCCACCGGTCGGCGCTTGAGCCGGATGCGGGCTCACCTTGGCGCCGACGCGCGCGCGCTGGAGGCCATCGACGATCACGCGGTCTTCCGGCTTCAACCCTTCGCGGATCACCCGCAAGCCGTCGTCGAGCGGCCCGAGCACGACGGGCTTTGCCTCCACCGTGTCGTCGTCCTTGACCACGAAGACGATCTTGCGCGACTGATCGGTGGCGATGGCGGTATCCGGCAACAGCAGCGCTTCGTAGGGCGCGCTGGCGATCAGCCGCACGCGGCCGAACTGCCCAGGCAGGATGGAAAAGTCCTTGTTCGGGATCACCGCCCGCCCGCGCAGCGTGCCGGTCGAGACATCCAGCCGGTTGTCGAGGAAATCCACCTTGCCGTCGTGCGACGGTTTGGTTTCGCCGGTCAATGTCACCTGGACCGGATTGGGATTTTCGCGCGAGCTCGGCCGCTTGCCCTCGAAATAGAGCCGGTTGTATTTGAGGTAGGTCGCCTCATCCATGTCGAAATAAACGTAGATCGGATCGAGTGAGACGATCGAGGTAAGCAGGGTGCCGCCGCCATTGTCGCTGCCTGTCACGAGATTGCCGACGCTGACGAGGTGGCGGCTCACTCTTCCGGCCATGGGGGCTATGACATGGCTGAACTCGATGTTGAGCTGGGCCGCCTTCAGCGCGCCTTCGGCCTGCGTCTCCGCGGCCTTGGCGGCCTGCAGCGTCTGGCGGCGCTGGTCGACAATGGAGTCGGAGACCGCCTGGGTTTGATTGAGGGCCAGCGCGCGGTCGAGCTCGCGCTTGGCGAGTTCCGCCTTGGCGCGCGCGTCCGAGACCTGGCCGTCGGCCTGCTCGGCGACTGCCTCGAAGGGACGGGAATCGATGACGTACAGGAGGTCGCCGGTGTTGACGAAGGCGCCGTCGCGGAATTCGACATTGGTGACGAAGCCGCCGACCCGGGCGCGGACCTGGACCTCTTCCACCGCATCGAACCGTCCGGTGAATTCGTCCCAATCGGTGACGGTGCGTTGGGTCGGCTGTGCGACCGTGACCGGCGGCGGCGGGCTCGCCGCCTGCTGCGGCGTCTTGTCGCCGCAACCGGACAGCGAGACGGCGAGCAGGACGATCAACGGCCCGAAGACGCGGAGCGAATGAAAATTGGAACCTGCGCTGCGAACCAAACGCTCCGATCCCCCCATCGAACTCACTTCCGTCTCCTCTTGGCGTGCCGATCGATCGCTGCCGCCACGATCGCGCGCGGCGGGATTGCGACCACCCAGTCTGTGCAAGAACCGGGCAAGATCAAGGAAATTGGTCATGCTGCGCTGACGATGACCGTGCATGCAGACAATTATTGCCGGCTCACGGCATTGATATCGCGCCGCGAGCCCGGCACGAACCAGCCGTCTGGCCGGGTCAGCCGCCGGATTATCCGGTAATTCGCTCTCGACCCTGCGCCATCGGCCGGGCATTATCGCGAAAATCCCTCCGGCCGAACGATCCGCAAAACGAGGTCAGACATGCACGCGCCTCCCCGTCACAAATCGTTCGTTGAGGCCGGGACAGAGGGCCGCGGCCCCCTTCACATTGCGCCTGACTGCGCGGGGCAGAATTTCTATGCGGTCGATCGCGGCTTGCGCGATCTGCTCCGGCTGTACCTGCAGCCGGAGGATTTCCGGCGGCTGGAACCGCATTTCCATCGCCTCGGCGAACTGGCGGGCGGCCGGCTGGATGAACTCGCCCGGATCGCCGACA
>JBAUUA010000449.1:0-2017 GCA_049582465.1 Bradyrhizobium sp.
AGCAGGGCGAGCGCATCACCACCATCATGCCGCTGCCGGAGGATGAATCCTCCTGGGCCAATCTCGACGTGATGTTCGCGACCACCGGCGGCAATGTCCGCCGCAACAAGCTGTCGGACTTCGTCGACGTCAGGCGTTCCGGCATCATCGCCATGAAGCTCGACGACAACGAAGCGATCGTCGACGTGCAGATCTGCACCGAACTCGACGACGTGCTTTTGACCGCCGCCGGCGGCCAGTGCATCCGCTTCCCCGTCACCGATGTGCGGGTATTCACGGGGCGCACCTCGATGGGCGTGCGCGGCATCGCGCTGCCCGAGAACGACAAGGTGATCTCGCTGTCGATCCTGCGTCACGTCGAGGCAACCTCGGACGAGCGCTCGGCCTACCTGAAGATGCGCCGTGCGGTGGCCGGCGAGGCCGCGGCCGAGGAGGGCACCGAGCCCGAGACCGAGGAAACCTCCGGCGCGATCCAGCTCAGTTCGGACCGCTATGTGGAAATGTCGGCGCAGGAACAGGTGGTGCTGACGGTATCCGTCAACGGCTACGGCAAGCGCACGTCCTCCTACGAATACCGGACCACCGGGCGCGGGGGCAAAGGCATCGTGGCGATGTCGGTGAACGACCGCAACGGCAAGCTGGTGGCGTCGTTCCCGGTCGAGGAAAGCGACCAGATCATGCTGGTGACCGACAAGGGTCAGTTGATCCGCTGTCCGGTCGAGGGCATCCGGATCGCCGGCCGTTCGACCCAGGGCGTCATCGTGTTCGACACCGCCGAGGACGAGCATGTGGTCTCGGTCGAGCATATCGGCGAGGACGCCGAAAACGGCAACGGAAACGGAAATGGAGGCTAGGGCGCTCGCCCAGCCTCCATTCAATCAGACCTAAACGATGAGCTTGGCGCTACGGCGTGCGATCGGCGGTAACCAGCCGGGCTTCCCGGATGGCCGTGGATTTGGTGCCGGCGACGCGCAGGCAGGAAGCTTCGAAATTCGGCCAGGCCTGCTGCGAGCAGTCACGGCCGATCGGGCGGATGTCCAGCCGGTCCGCCTTGGCGAGCGCATGCGGGACGCTGGCTTCGACCTGCGGGGCAAAGCCCGGCAGAACGGTGAGGGCGGCAGCAACAAACGCAGCAATAGCGATGGCGGAAAATGCCTTGATCATGACGGTCCCCTGTCAGTGGGCCTTGGCGGCCCGTTGTCTCGTTAACCAACTGATACAAAGCGCCCGTTTCCGGATGTCTTCGCCGGCTGGGAAAATTGTTTCGTGCGGACCGGCTTTTGTTTCGTCGCAGCCTTGGGGACGAAACATCGCCGGCTTGCCCAGAAGACGCGCCGAGCCCCGAAACGGTTCAGGGCGGAATTTGAAATAAATTGGCGGTATCGGGGGGAACTCTCCGGCTTGCCGGCCCGCGCGGGGCGCGGTAGACGAGTTTATGCCCCGTATCGCGCTTTATCCCGGTTCCTTCGACCCCGTCACCAACGGCCATCTGGACGTGTTCAGCCACGCCGTCGGGCTGTGCGACCGGCTGATCGTGGCGATCGGGGTCCACCCCGGCAAAAAGCCGCTGTTTACGATCGAAGAGCGCTTCAAGATGGTGCGCGAGGTCTTCGGGCCGATCGCCGCCAAGGCCGGCTGCGCCTTCGACTGCACCACCTACGACAACCTCACCGTGACGGCGGCGCGCGACGCCGGCGCCACCATCATGATTCGCGGCCTGCGCGACGGCACCGACCTCGACTACGAGATGCAAATCGCCGGCATGAACGAGACCATGGCGCCCGAGGTCCAGACGGTCTTCCTGCCGGCCTCGGTGGCCGCCCGCCCGATCACCGCCACACTAGTGCGTCAAATCGCCGGCATGGGCGGCGACGTATCGGCGTTCGTGCCGCCGGCGGTCGCGGCCAGCCTGAAGACCAAATTCGGCGGCTGACGCCCCCGAATTTTTGCAAAACCGGCAACCGGTTTTGCGATAACACAGCGCGCAATTTCGAAACGTTATCGCCCCTTCACCTGA
>JBAUUA010000450.1:0-3161 GCA_049582465.1 Bradyrhizobium sp.
ATTCCCAGCCGCATCGGCAAGGTCGCCTACGGCGTCTGCTGCAACGGCGACGACGCCGGGAATTTCGATTACATCGCCGGCGTCGAAGTGGCTGATTTTTCCGACCTGCCGCGCGAATTCGCCAAGGTACGGATTCCCGAACAGCGATACGCCGTGTTCACCCACGCCGACCATATCTCGACCATCCGCCGCACCGTCAACACGATCTGGAATCACTGGCTGCCGGCATCCGGCCTGAAAGCGGCGGATGCCCCGAGCTTCGAACGCTACGACGAGAATTTCGATCCGCGCACCGGCAATGGCGGGCTCGAGATCTGGGTGCCAGTCAGGGAATAGGCCACGCGCGGGGCTGCGTTGCGCCGCTCCCGGCCGGTGGTTGCTTGGCAAGCGATACCGACTTTGCCATAACATGGCGCAACGAAATTGTTGCGCGTGCGGAAATGAGCTTGAATCCGCCTCGCCCTTGAAAAAAGCCGGGAGGATTCCAATGCCCAACGTTCGCGTTCTCGCTACCGGTCTCGAATTCCCGGAAGGGCCGGTGGTGATGCCGGACGGCTCGGTGGTGCTGGTCGAGATCCGCGGGCAGCGGCTGACCCGGGTCTGGCCCGACGGCCGCAAGGAGGTGGTCGCGCAGATTCCCGGCGGCCCCAACGGCGCCGCACTCGGGCCCGACGGCAAGATGTATGTCTGCAACAATGGCGGCTTCTCCTGGATTCCGACCCGCAGCACCATCATGCCGGGACCGCAGCCGGAGGATTATCGAGGCGGCTCGATCCAGCGCGTCGATCTGCAAAGCGGCAAGGTCGAAACCGTCGTCGACAAATGCGGCGAGCATGGCCTGCGCGGCCCGAACGACCTCGTGTTCGACAGGCAGGGAGGGCTGTGGTTCTCCGATCTCGGCAAGCGCCGCGCCCGCGACATGGATGTCGGCGCCTTCTACTACATCAAGCCCGGCATGAAGGAGATCGTCGAGGCGGTGCACGGCATACTGCCCGCCAACGGCATCGGCCTGTCGCCGGACGAGAGCACCGTCTACATCGCGGAGACGCCGACGGCGCGGCTGTGGGCCTATGAAGTCTCGGAGCCCGGTACGATCAAGCCGCGCGACGTGATCTATCGCGGCGAGCGCGGCAAGCCGGTGGCGGGGCTCGGCGGCTACCAGATGTTCGATTCGCTGGCGGTGGAGGCCGGCGGCAATGTCTGCGTGGCGACGCTGATCTCGGGCTGCATCTCCGTGATCGCGCCCGACGGCACGCTGGTCGAGCAGGTGCCGACCGGCGATCGCGTCACCACCAACATCGCCTTCGGCGGCCCGGAGCTGAAGACCGCCTATATCACGCTGTCCGGCAAGGGCGAGCTGATCGCGATGGACTGGGCTCGATCAGGCCTGCCGCTGAATTTTCTGAACAAGTGATGCGCGACGGCAAATGGCAATGTTCGTCATTGCGAGGAGCGAAGCGACGAAGCAATCCATTCTTCGAGCTGGCGGCTTTATGGATTGCTTGTTTTGCTCGCAATGACGGATGTGAGTGCTCTCCGCACGATGACGGAAGGAAAATATGATGCCCTGGCTTGAACCGGTGACGCTGAGCGGTCCGCATGCGCAGCTCAAGCCGCTGTCGCACGATCATGTCGTCGGGTTGACGGAAGCGGTCAAGGACGGCGAGCTGTGGAAGCTCTGGTACACCTTCGTCCCCACGCCTGAAGGCATGGGCAAGGAGATCGACCGCCGGCTGGGGTTGCAGGCGGCGGGTGCCATGCTGCCGTTCACCGTGTTCGATGCCGACGGCAGGATCGCGGGTATGACGACCTACATGAACGTCGATACGCCGAACCGGCGGGTCGAGATCGGCTCGACCTGGTACGCCAGGCGCGTGCAGCGCAGCGCGCTCAACACGCAGTGCAAACTCCTGTTGCTGACGCATGCCTTCGAGAAGCTCGACTGCATCGCGGTCGAGTTCCGCACTCATTTCTTCAACCACCAGAGCCGGCGCGGCATCGAGCGGCTCGGCGCCAAGCAGGACGGCATCCTGCGCAGCCACCAGATTGCGCCGAACGGCACGCTGCGCGATACCGTGGTCTACAGCATCATCGCCGGCGAATGGCCGACGGTGAAGGCGCATTTGACCTATCAAATGAACGAGAAGCCGCGTGCATAGCGTTTTCGAGCGAAAGCCTGCCCCGGCCTTGATCCGGGTCGGGTACCGGTTCGCGTGAAGGAAACGCGTCAAAAAGACGTAGCGTTTTCGAGCGAAGTGGGTGCCGGTTCGCGTCAAGAAAACGCGTCAAAAAGACGTGGCGTTTTCGAGCGAAGTGGGTAACGGTTCGCGTCAAGAAAACGCGTCAAAAAACAAGGACGCCAGGGACGGAAACGATGGATACATTCGATTACGTGATCGTCGGCGCGGGTTCCGCCGGCTCGGTGCTGACCAACCGGCTGAGCGAGGATCCGGCCACCACGATCTGCGTGCTCGAAGCCGGGCCGAAGGACTGGCATCCCTACATCCATCTGCCGGCGGGATTTATAAAAACCTTTCACATGAAGAGCATCAACTGGGCTTACCAGCAGGAGCCGGGGCCCTGGACCGGCGGCCGCAGCATCTACGCGCCGCGCGGCAAGACGCTCGGCGGCTCTTCTTCCATCAACGGCCACATCTACAACCGCGGCCAGCGCCAGGATTTCGATACCTGGGCGCAGATGGGCAATCGCGGCTGGGGCTATTCCGACGTGCTGCCCTACTTCAAGCGGCTGGAGCGCCGGGTGGGCGAGGGCGAAGATACGTTCCGCGGCCGCGATGGCAGCCTCATCGTCACCACCATGGATTGGCGGGATCCGCTGTGCGAGGCGTTCATGGCGGGCGCGATCAGCCTCGGCATTCCGAAAAATCCCGATTACAACGGCGCGATCCAGGAGGGTGTATCCTACGCCCAGCGCACCATCCAGAACGGCCGGCGCGTCAGTGCGGCGACCGCGTTCCTGCATCCCGCGCGGAAACGGCCCAATGTCCATGTGCAGACCCACGCGCATGCGACCAGCATCGTCTTCGAAGGCAAGCGCGCGGTCGGCGTGCGCAACGTCAACGGCGGGTAGGGCGGCACGCCGTTCGAAGAGCGCGCCAGCAAGGAATTGATCCTCGCCGGCGGCACCTACAACTCGCCGC
>JBAUUA010000451.1:0-9521 GCA_049582465.1 Bradyrhizobium sp.
GCAGGGAAAGCGTTCGGGAAAAACCGTCTGTTGTTATGAATGCGCCGGCGACCTGACCGCCTTGGCGGCCCGGATTTCGACGACCATCGACTGAACCGCTGGCGACACCGCCTTGTGCTTGGCGTGCCAGGCCGGGCCCGGACCGCGCATATAGTGCAGTTCCGGCCGATAGGGGTCGAAGGCCCTGAAGAAGAACTGGCGCCAAAAGCCGCGGATTGTGCGTTCGCCTTTTCCGCAGGAAGGGGAGTCTGACGTGATGGTTGCCATGGCGCGGCCCGCTGTTTTCGCCGCGGCCTCTGTCGCGGGGAACGCCTTTTGAGGCGCCGGAAGCCAGTTTTGGGCCCATTCATTAAAAGAAGGTTTCAATTGTCCGGATCTGCCGCCAACATGGTATCAACCCCGTAATGATCCGTGGTGAACGGATGGAAAACGCGGGCCTGCGGTTGCCCTTTGGCGACCGCGCCGCTACATCAGCGACAGCAAATTTCCGTAAAATTCTCTCGATTTCAGGGACCTCGATGGCGCGCCAATTCGTCTATTTCATGCAGGGTCTGTCCAAGACCTATCCGCCCAACCGCAAGGTGCTCGATAACATCCATCTGTCGTTCTATCCCGACGCCAAGATCGGCGTGCTCGGCGTCAACGGCTCCGGCAAGTCGACGCTGCTCAAGATCATGGCCGGCCTCGACAAGGAATATACCGGCGAGGCCTGGGTCGCCGAGGGCGCCCGCGTCGGCTATCTCGAACAGGAGCCGCAGCTCGACCCTGAAAAATCCGTGCGCGACAACGTAATGCTGGGCGTGGCCAAGCAGAAGGCGATCCTCGATCGCTACAACGAATTGGCGATGAACTATTCCGAGGAAACCGCCGACGAGATGACCAAGCTGCAGGACCAGATCGAGTCGGCGGGCCTGTGGGATCTCGACAGCAAGGTCGACCAGGCGATGGACGCGCTGCGTTGCCCGCCCGACGATGCCGACGTCACAAAACTCTCGGGCGGCGAGCGCCGCCGCGTCGCGCTGTGCAAGCTGCTGCTCGACCAGCCGGAACTCCTGCTGCTGGACGAGCCGACCAACCATCTCGACGCCGAGTCGGTGTCGTGGCTGGAGGGGCATTTGCGCAACTATCCCGGCGCGATCCTGATCGTCACCCATGACCGCTACTTTCTCGACAACGTCACGTCATGGATTCTCGAACTCGACCGCGGCAAGGGCATTCCCTACGAGGGCAATTACTCGTCCTGGCTGGTGCAGAAGCAGAAGCGGCTCGAGCAGGAGGGCCGCGAGGACGCCGCGCATCAGAAGACGCTGGCCCGCGAGCAGGAGTGGATCGCCGCCTCGCCGAAGGCCCGCCAGGCCAAATCCAAGGCGCGCTACCAGCGCTATGAGGATCTGCTGAAGCTGGCGAGCGAGAAGCAGACCCAGACCGCGCAGATCACGATACCCGTGGCGGAGCGGCTGGGTCAGAACGTGATCGATTTCGAAGGCCTGACCAAGGGATATAGCGACCGGCTGTTGATCGACGATCTCACCTTCAAGCTGCCGCCGGGCGGCATCGTCGGCGTGATCGGCCCCAACGGCGCCGGCAAGACCACGCTGTTCCGCATGATCACCGGGCAGGAGAAGCCGGACAAGGGCACCATCACCATCGGCGAGAGCGTGCATCTCGGCTATGTCGACCAGTCCAGAGATTCGCTCGACGGCAAGAAGACGGTGTGGGAGGAAATCTCCGGCGGCAACGAACTCATCCTTCTGGGCAAGCGCGAGGTCAATTCGCGCGGCTATTGCTCGTCGTTCAACTTCAAGGGCGCCGACCAGCAGAAGAAGGTCGGCGCGCTGTCGGGCGGCGAGCGCAACCGCGTGCATCTGGCCAAGATGCTGAAGTCGGGCGCCAACGTGCTGCTGCTCGACGAGCCCACCAACGACCTCGACGTCGATACCTTACGCGCGCTCGAAGAGGCGCTGGAGGATTTCGCCGGTTGCGCCGTGATCATCAGCCATGACCGCTGGTTCCTCGACCGCATCGCCACCCACATGCTGGCGTTCGAAGGCGACAGCCATGTCGAATGGTTCGAAGGTAATTTCCAGGACTACGAAAAGGACAAGATGCGAAGGCTGGGGCAGGATGCCATCATCCCGCATCGCATGAAGTACAAGAAGCTGACGCGGTGAACCGGGGACCGTCGGTGATCTGATCCCGGCCGGTTTCATTCACAGCCGATGGCCGTTCTTGGCTTCGCTCCGTCGATCGGCTTGATTCGAGACCCCGCCGCCGAGCGGCTCGAGAAATGACCTGTGCATCGCCACCGGTGTGCGGGATTGTTCCCAGACAACCCGGACGCTGCCCGGATTCTTGCATCCGCCGACGACCCGCGCTTCGCGTCCGGCGTATCGGGGATGCCGCGACATCCCGAGATCGCTCAGCCGTACGCGATCGCCTTGCTTCAGCGGCGGTCGCATGTCGTCTTCCGGCGCTGCCGGTATTCGTCCGACGAAACGCACGCTCAGGCCGTATGCGCCTTGGCGGCGATCGTTCCGCCTTCGCCGTGATGCGTGAGCGGCTTCATGCCGGTGAGCGCCCGAAGCGTGACATAGAAGACCGGCGTGAGGAACAGGCCGAAAATCGTCACGCCGATCATTCCGGAGAACACCGCGACGCCCATCGCTCGGCGCATTTCCGAGCCGGCACCGGTCGAGAGCACCAGCGGCAACACGCCCATTATGAAGGCCATCGACGTCATCAGGATCGGACGCAGCCGCAGCCGGCTTGCCTCGATCGCCGCCTGGACCGGCGAGCGGCCGGCGAATTCGAGCTCGCGGGCGAATTCGACGATCAGGATCGCATTCTTGGCGGAGAGTCCGACCAGAACGATCAGGCCGATCTGTGTAAAGACGTTGTTGTCGCCCTTCGATAGCCAGACGCCGAACATCGCGGCCAGCAGTCCCATCGGAACGATCATCAGGATGGCGAGCGGCAGCGCGAGGCTTTCGTAAAGCGCGGCGAGGACGAGGAAGACCAGCAGGACCGCGAGCGGGAACACCCAGATTCCGGAATTGCCCGCGATGAACTCCTGATAGGTCAGGTCCGTCCACTCGAATGCGAAGCCGGGCGGCAGCGTCTCGGCGGCGATGCGCGTCGCGGCCTCCTGCGCCTGTCCGGATGAATAGCCCGGTGCTGCAGCGGCGTTGATGTCGGAAGACAGGAAGCCGTTGTAACGGATGGCGCGTTCGGGACCCGCGCTCTGGCGGACCTTGAGCAGCGCCGACAGCGGGACCATGTCGCCGGAGGCGGAGCGCACTTTCAGCTGGCGGATGTCGTCCGGCCTTGCCCGGAACGGCGCGTCGGCCTGCACATAGACCGAGTAAGTCCGCCCGAATTTGTTGAAATCGTTGACGTAGAGCGAGCCGAGATAGATCTGCAGCGTGTTGAACACCTCCGTCACGGGAATGCCGAGCTGCAGCGCCTTGGTACGATCGATGTCGGCGAAGAGTTGAGGCACGTTGACCTGATAGCTCGAAAACAGGCCGGCGATCTCCGGCGCCTTCGAAGCTCCGGCGATGAATGCCTTGGTCGCTTCGTTCAGCGCGTCGTAGCCCAGCCCGGCGCGGTCCTCGATCTGCAGCTTGAAGCCGCCGATGGTGCCGAGGCCGTTGACCGGTGGCGGCGGGAACATCGCGATGAACGCTTCCTGGATGCCGGCATATTTCTTGTTCAGCTCCGCGGCGATGGCGGCGCCGCTGAGCGAGGGATCCTTGCGTTCCGAGAACGGTTTCAGGGTCGAGAACACGATGCCGGCGTTGGAGCTGTTGGTGAAGCCGCTGATCGAAAGACCGGGGAAAGCCACCGAGCTTTCCACGCCGGGCTGCGTCGATGCGATGTCGCTCATGCGACGGATCACTTCTTCGGTGCGATCCAGCGTCGCACCGTCGGGCAATCGCGCGAAGCCGACCAGATATTGCTTGTCCTGACCCGGAACGAAGCCGCCCGGCACCTGCTTGAAGAGGCCGACGGTTACTCCCATGAGAACGAGATAGACCGCGATGACCACGACCTTGCCGGAAATGACGCCTTTGACGCTGCCGCTATAGTTGTCGGATGCGCGGGCGAAAGCACGGTTGAAACGCCGGAAGAACCAGCCGAACGCGATATCGAGTACCCGGGTGAGCCTGTCCTTCGGCTCGTCGTGACCCTTGAGCAGCAGGGCTGCGAGCGCGGGCGAAAGCGTGAGCGAGTTCACCGCCGAGATCACCGTCGAGATCGCGATCGTGAGCGCAAACTGCTTGTAGAACTGACCGGTCAGGCCGCTGATGAAGGCCAGCGGAACGAACACCGCGATCAACACCATGGCGATGGCGATGATCGGCCCGGACACTTCCCGCATCGCCTGGTAGGTGGCGTCCCTCGGCGACAGACCGGAGCCGATGTTGCGCTCGACGTTCTCGACCACGACGATGGCGTCGTCGACCACGATGCCGATGGCCAGGACCAGCCCGAACAGGCTGAGGGCATTGATGGAAAATCCGAAGACATGCATCACTGCGAAGGTGCCGACGATCGAAACCGGCACCGCGAGCAGCGGAATGATCGATGCCCGCCAGGTCTGGAGGAACAGGATCACGACGAGGACGACCAGCGCCACGGCCTCGAGCAGCGTATGGATCACCGCCTCGATCGAGGCGCGGACGAATTGCGTCGGATCGTAGACGATCTGGTATTCGACGCCTTCCGGCATGTTCTTCTTGATATCGGCCATCGTCGCGCGGACATTGTCGGAAATCTGCAGCGCGTTCGAGCCGGGCGCCTGATAGATCGGAATGGCGACGGCCTGCTTGTTGTCGAGCAGCGACCGCAAGCCGTATTCGGACGCGCCGAGTTCGATGCGGGCGACGTCGCGCAGATGCGTCACTTCGCCCCGCGCGCCGCTCTTCACCACGATGTCGCCGAACTGTTCTTCCGTGCTCAGCCGTCCCTCCGCGTTGACGGAGAGCTGCAGATCGAGACCCTTGACGCTGGGCGAGGCGCCGACCACGCCGGCGGCGGCTTCGACGTTTTGCGCCTGGATCGCCTTGACGATGTCGTTTGCCGCAAGCCCGTGCTCCGCGGCCTTCTGCGGATCGACCCATACCCGCATCGAATAGTCGCCCGCGCCGAACAGTTGCACCTGGCCGACGCCGTCGATCCGCGCCAGGCGATCCTTGACGTTGAGAACCGCGTAGTTGCGCAGGTACGTCATGTCGTAGCGGTTGTTCGGCGACAGCAGATGCACGACCATCGTCAGGTCGGAGCTGCTCTTGATGGTGGTGATGCCGAGTTGCCGGACGACGCTGGGCAGGCGCGGCTCGGCCTGCGATACGCGGTTCTGGACCAGCTGCTGGGCCTTGTCGGGATCCGTTCCCAGGCGGAACGTCACGGTCAGCGTCATCTGACCGTCGGTCGTCGCCTGACTGGTCATGTCGAGCATGCCTTCGACCCCGTTGATCTGCTCCTCGATCGGTGTTGCCACCGTCTCGGCGATCACCTTCGGGTTGGCTCCCGGATAGCTCGCGTGCACGACGACACCCGGCGGCACCACGTCGGGATATTCCGAGATCGGCATCGCCGTCAGCGAGATCAGGCCGGCGAGAAAGATCAGGACCGACAGCACGCCGGCAAAGATCGGCCGGTCGATGAAGAACTTTGACAGATTCATGGTATTCCCCGCGCCAAAGGCGCCTATCGCTGGGCGAGCTGTCGAGCAGGTTCGCCGGATGCCTGTTGCCTGAAGCGCGCACCCATCTCCGCGACCTCGGATTTGACCAGTGCGCCGGGGCGAACCCGCTGCAGTCCGTTGACCACGATGCGGTCGCCGGAATTCAATCCCGATGTGACGATCCGCAAGCCATCGACCGCACCGCCGAGCGTGACCGCGCGATACGCTGCACGATTGTCGGCGCCGACCACCATCACGAACTTCTTGTCCTGGTCGGTGCCGATCGCCCTCTCATCCACCATCACGAGCGTCTGCATCTGCGGTTGTCCCATGCGCAGGCGCGCAAACTGGCCTGGAATGAGATGGCCGTCGTCATTGGAGAAGACCGCGCGGACCCTGATGGTGCCGCTCTGCCCATTGACCTGATTGTCGATCAGCTGGATGCGTCCCTTCGCGGCGGAGCCGTCGGCCGTGTTCATCTCGACAGGAATTTGATCCAGCCTGCCGCGCTTGCCCGACGGCTCGGCGACCGAGCGAAGCGCGTTGAGAACGACTTCCTCGTCGGCGTCGAAGCTCGCATAGATCGGATTGACGGAGACGAGCGATGTCAGCACCGGCGACGAAGTGCCGGCGGAGACCAGATTGCCCGCCGTCACCTCGATCCTTCCGACGCGTCCGTCAACCGGCGCGCGCACTTCGGTGTAATCGAGATTAAGCTTCGCGGTTTGCAATGTGGCCTCGGCGGCCTTCACGTTCTCGACGGCTTCGCGATAGGCATTGTCGCGCTGATCGAGGTCGCGCTGGGTCACGACGTGATTGCCGATAAGCTGCTGCCCGCGTTCGAGTTCGCTTTTCGTGAATTCGGCGCGTGCTCTCGCCGCCTCGAGTTGGGCCTGGGCTTTCTCGACCTCGGCTTGGTAGGGGGCCGGATCAATCTTGAACAGGACGTCGCCGGCCTTGACCAGCCCGCCCTCGGCGAACCTGGTCTCTTGAATCGCGCCGGCAACCCGGGGCCGGAGTTCAACGCGATTGACCGCCTCGAGCCGGCCCGAGAACTCGTCCCAGAGACTGGTCTGGCGCGGCTTCACGACGGCGACCGTGACGGCGACGGCCTGTTCCGGGGCCGCCGGTCCGGCAGCCGCCTGGTCGGCGTGGAAGTACTTGGTGGCGGCGGTCGAGCCGGAAACGACGGCTACAGCGGCGATGGCAAGGCCGGCAGCGAGCCAGCGGGACCGGTGTGATTTGGCGGGAACGGACAAATCGCCCATTGGTGTGCTCCACATTTGTAGTTAACACTACAGATGTAGGACTGGACGGCATCCGTCAAGGCACTTATGTAGCATATACTAAGAAAAGATGGAGGAGCATGCAATGGCGATGGGTCGACCCCGCGCCTTCGACGCCGACAAGGCATTGGACCAGGCGATGGAGGTGTTTTGGCGGCACGGCTACGACGGTGCCACCATCGCCGAATTGACCAGGGCGATGGGGATCAACCCGCCGAGCCTTTATGCCGCGTTCGGCAGCAAGGAAGAATTGCTGAAGGCGGCCCTGGACCGCTACTCCGCCAGACGCGCCGAGTTCATGTGCGATGTGCTTTCGGCGCCGACGGCGCGGGAGGTCGCAGGAAGGATGCTGTTGCAGATTGCCGACAGCCAGACAGATCCCGCCAATCCTCCCGGGTGCCTGCTGGTGCAGGGCGGGCTGGCCTGCGGCGCCGGTGCCGAGAACGTTCCATTCGAACTTGCGGCGCGGCGCACGCAGACGGAAGACCAGCTTCGTGAACGGTTCGTCCGAGCCAAGGCCGAAGGTGATCTTGGTCCGGAGACCGATCCCGCGGCGTTGGCGAGATACCTGTCGGCAGTGATGGCCGGGATGGGCGTTCTGGCATCGTCCGGCGCAGACCGCGACGCGCTGCGCCAGGTAGCCGTCGTGTCGCTGAAGGCGTTCGACGAACAAGTGCATGGGAGCAAACCGAAAGTGAAGCGATAGAGCCGGCGCGTGGCGCGGCTCAGCTTTTCATGGATTTGCCTCTCCTTGACGTGCATATTTTCATCCCGAGATCATTCGGATCGCTGCACCGTCTTGATTCAGAGAAGTAGGCGCGAATGCAATTGACCAGGCTTGTAAGCGCCCTGAAACATATCCCAAGCGTGCTCGCAATTCTGATTGCGGTGTCGGGAGTAAATCCGGCCCGCGCCGCCGACTCAGGCTTCACCCAATTCATCGCCTCGCTGTGGCCGGAGGCGCAGGCCGCCGGCGTTTCGCGCGCGACGTTCGATGGCGAGACGCGCGGACTGGAGCCCGATTACAAACTGCCCGACCTGATCCTGCCCGGACGCCCCGCCACCGGCGCGCCGTCGCAGGCCGAGTTCGTGCAGGTGCCCGCCGATTATCTGAAAGAGGCGAGCATCGCGCGGCTGGCGGAGGAAGGGCAGCGGCTGCTGGCGAAGTATCGCGCCGCGCTGACCGGGATCGAAGCCCGCTTCGGCGTGCCCGCCACCGTCGTGCTCGCGATCTGGGGCCGCGAGACCGATTTCGGCCGCTACACGCTGCCTTATGACGGCGTCCGCGTGCTGGCGACGCAGGCCTATGTCGGCCGGCGCAAGGACAAATACCGCAACGAGTTCATTCTGGCGCTGAAGATGATCGGCGACGGCGAGGTGACGCGCAAGGATTTGCGCGTGTCATGGGCCGGCGCCACCGGGCTCACCCAATTCCTGCCGTCCGAGTTCTACCAGCACGCCGTCGATTTCGACGGCGACGGCCGCAAGGACATCTGGCATTCGGTGCCGGATGCGCTGGCCTCGGCCGCGGAACAGCTCGTCAACAAGGGCTGGCAGAAGGGCGTGCGCTGGGCCTATGAGGTGAAGGCGCCGGCCAGTGTCGATTGCACCATGGGCGTCCCGGAGGTGACAAAACCGATCGGCGAATGGCTGCGCGCCGGTTTCGTGCCCGTGCGCGGAGAGAAACTCGGCGCGGCCGAACAGGCGCAGCCGGCGTCGCTGTTGCAACCGGAGGGCATCTACGGCCCGGCGTTCCTGACGACGAAGAATTATTTCGTGATCAAGGAATATAATTTTTCGGATCTCTATGTGCTGTTCGTCGGCCACCTCGCCGACCGCATGACAAGCCCGCTTGCCTTCGCGACGCCGTGGTCGGCCTCGACCCAGTTGCGCACCGCCGACGTCGAAGCCATGCAACGCGGCCTCACGCGTATCGGTCTCTATGCCGACAAGGTCGATGGCAAGGCCGGCATGCAGACGCGCGCGGCGCTCGGCGCCTACCAGAAGAAGGCCGGCCTCAAGGTGGATTGCTGGCCGAGCGAAGCGGTGCTGCGCTCGATCGAGGCGGCGCGATGACGACAAAAAACCCGGCCGAAGATCGGCCGGGTTTTGAAATCTTCGCGCGATGGATCGCGCGCCAGGCCCTATCAGTCGCAGTACTGAACACGGCGGAAGCGCCAGCCGTAACCATCCCAGAAGCGTTCGCGAACCCAGCGGCAGGGCGGGGGAGCTTCTTCCACATAGACCGGGCCGCCATAGGCCGGGCGCTGGGAGGCGATGGCGCCGCCAACGATCGCGCCGCCGATCAGTCCGGCCGCCACGCCTGCGGCAACGCCGCGCTGTGCGCTCGCGGGCGTCACGGCAAGTGAACCGGCGATCGTCGCGACCGCAACCAAGGCAGCTAATGTCTTCTTCATGTCCTGGACTCTCCTGGAGAAGGCACCTTCGACGGCGCCGGGGTTAAGATAACTCAAAACGCCGTGTTCGAAGCTGGTCGTCTCACCAAAAGGCGGACAACAGTCAATCCAAGGCAACGTCCCCTTGGG
>JBAUUA010000452.1:0-2998 GCA_049582465.1 Bradyrhizobium sp.
GGGCATAGCCGTCGGCGACGGGCGGCCCGTACGGACCGATATCGTCGGCGTAGTCCTCGGAGACGTAAGTCGGCGGACCTTCCATCGGCTGCGGGTAGTAATACCAGACGCCGCCGACATCCCACCACCAGCCGTCACGTCCATCATGGACCTCGTGATGCCAGCGTCCACCGTCCCAGGCAAGGCGGCCGCGATAGGGGTGTCCGGAGAAATTGCGCGCCGGCAGGGCACCGTGTGCAACCCGGCCAGGCGGTGGCCCGCGATGGTCCTGCGCCACCGGCCCGGACGGATGTCCCGTAACCGGCCTGGACGCCTGCACAGTGCCACCCGGTGGCGGCTTGGCGCCCTGAACCGCTCCCTTGTTCAGGGGATGTTGGGCGGGTTCTTCGGCATGCGCCGATAGCGCGAATACTGCCAGTGCGGATACCAAGGGAAGGATGATCCTGGATCGGCTGAATGCGTTCATGTTCGCACACCCCATTGTTCGTCATGCCGTTAGGTTCGGAAAGCACGGCCTCTACCTGCGTCGATACACGCCGTTAGCATCATTGCTGATCGGCCTTGCTCAATTTGTCCCGTTACAAATCAGTAAGATCGAGCCGATTTGTGTCGCCGCTTGGGCAGCCGGGACCATCCCGGCCTCGAGCCGCATGCGGATCCCCGTCAATGCTGGTGATGATGCCGCGGCTTGTGTCCGCGATGGGCCGAAGCTGGCTGCACATCGGGCTGTGACACTTGCTGCCGCGATTCCTGAAGCCGCCGCTGGTAGCCCGGCGAATTCATGATGCTCGCCGCGCCGCCGCGCGCGAGGACCGGCGCGCCCGAGCCAATGATCGCGGTCGCGATCGCCGTGACGGCCAGGAAGCAATTCAGGGCCTTTTTCATGCGGGGTATCCTTCTGTGGCGTCACCGAATCATCGGCTGCGCCGAAAAACCATGTATGGAAGTCATGCCATGCGGCCGAGCGGCGCGCAGCACCTTCCCAATCCCGTTTACGTGGCGGAACCCCGACCGTTACACAGATCAAGCGCGGCAAATCCGTGATGGCCGGCTCACTGTGCCGGAATGACGTTGCAGTTGCTGCGCCCCGACATCAGGCAATCCTGCATCTTGCTGGTCGCCGTCAGTTCGCGGGCAAGCCACAGCCCAACCGCCAGCAACACCACGGCGATCGCAAGGCCGGCGATGGCGCCGCGCCGGTTGCCGCCTTGATCGGGATCGGCCATCGTCAGAAAAATCCGGAAACATTCATGCCAGGCAGCGGATTGCTGCGGCCATCAATACCATGATCGCGGCAGCAGGGCCCGTCCGATCAGCTACATTTATCCCAGCAGCGAAGTGAGAGCCGCTAGGCCGCGGGCCGGTGGCGGGCCGGTCTCAACCAGCGCAAACAGCCTGCCGCCGATCGAAAGCGATCGCGACCGACAATGTGTTTGCAACTATCGATAGTACGCCATCGCGTCCCTCGCGGCACGCCAATCCGTGCGCGGCATGGTCAGGGGCAGGTTCAGCGCACCGACCGGAAAGGTCTGGGACTCGAGCCGGCCGTCCCAGTTGGTCCAGGAGCAATTCACCTGATCGCCCTGGACGCTGGTGACGGTCATCAACGGCCCTCCTGAACGCACCCTGACCAGATCGCCGGCGCGCAACAGGGCAGCGGCCAAGCTCTGCGTCGCCGGCTGCGGTGCGTCAGTATCGGCCAGAGCCGCAAACGACAGCGACGCGCTGAGTGCGATCCCCAGCGTTGCAGCGATTGCGATCGAACTGCGCTTCGTGAACATCTTAAACTCCATTTTAGAATCGTTTCGAGGAAAGCGCGGCCTTGCAAACATTGCCTTGCGCTTGCGCCAGAGATGTTGGCGAACGGTCGAACTGAAAGCGGCTATCAGCCAGTTGTGAAGGCAGGCGTCGCACTCAGCGATCGCTTTTTGCAAAAAATGTCACCCGGCATTTTCAGAATCGACATCCGGCCGCGCGCGAGAGACTGGATATCGAGACGCCAGTCCGGTCTCTCCAGGCAAACGCCCTCTGCGGCTGAAAACGCCGAAACAGGTGCGTCGTGCAATACCGCACAACCCGATGGGGACATTGTTGCCACGCATCCGCACGAAAAAATAGCCGCCGACACACCCTCGCCGCCCCTATTTCGATGGCATCCCGACGCCGGTGGATGTACACCGCTCCCGGTCACGCAGGCGGCACCGCCCCTGCCCTCATGTGGTTCGGCGAAAAGCCGGTCACCTCACAACGAACAAGAAAGCGACAAGGCTATTTCAATGAGTGGATTCAAGGAACCCAGCTTTGCGGACCGCCAGAAGGCGGCGCAACAGGCGAAGCAGAACATCCTGAGCAAGTTCCGCAGCCAGCCGGGTCCGGACGATCCCGGGGTCAAGCAGCGGCAGGCCGAGCGCGAGGCGGCAGCTGCGGAGCGCGCCAAAGCCAAGCTGGCCCGCGAAGCCGCCAAGGCCGAACAGAAGCGCCGTGAGGCAGAAGCAGCGGCCGCAGCCGCGGCCCAGCTTGCGCGCGAAAAGGAAGAGGCCGTGGCACGCGAAGCCGCGCTCGAGGCCGAACGCAAGGCGGCGCGTGACGCGCGCTATGCGGCGCGCAAGAAGAAGAAAAAATAGCCGACGCTTTCGGACGGACACGCCGACGTTGGCAGGCCCGCCGCGATCGGCGAGCCTGCGCAAGAACTGAGCGGGTTGCTCAGTTCTTCTTCATCCCGTCGTCTTTCTTCATGCCGTCCTTCTTCATTCCGTCGTCTTTCTTCATCGAGTCCTTCGACATCGTGTCCTTCTTCATCGAATCCTTGGACATCGAATCCTTCTTCATGCCGTCATCCTTGCCCATCTTGTCCTGGGCGAAGGCGGCCGGCGCGAGCGCCAGGCTGAGCGAAAGAGCGGCGGCCGAGATTCCGAGCGCGATGCGGGTGCTGATGGTCATTGGTTGGTCTTCCCTTTGAAGGCGGTTGAAAGCGACTTATGCCGCTAAGTTCAGGACG
>JBAUUA010000453.1:0-6743 GCA_049582465.1 Bradyrhizobium sp.
AGTGCATTGCGTAGCGTGAGAGTTGCGTAGAGAGCGTCAAGACCGGCAGATCAAAGCCGGTCGCCCGCAGCCGAATGACTGACGAGCATCCATTCGGTCCAACCGACTTTTGCAACAAAATCGGCACGAAACGGTCGTGGCGGTGTAGTCACCGCATGTTTGTTGTCGGGGGCAAACCGGAAGACATCTGCTCGAAGCGACTATTTCGCACTTTGACCCAACAGAGACATGGGCGGCTCCGGACGTTCGCGGCGCAAAAGCATTGTTCGTTCCCTTGGTCAAGCGTGATATCCTGCTTTGCATTGCATAGGCATGACCCCAAGGGAGGGTCACATGGCAATTCCCATCCGACGACGAGAACTTATACTCGCACTGGGCGGCGCAGCGATCACCTGGCCGATCGCAACGCGAGCGCAGCAAGCGCCGATGCCTGCGGTCGGATTTCTGCACTCGGCGTCAGTACGAAATTACGAACCGCAGCTGAATGGCTTTCGCGAGGGTCTGGCCAACGCTGGCTATGTCGAAGGCCGAAATGTCACGATCGAATATCGCTGGGCAGAAACTCAGCTGGACCGACTGCCTGCGCTCGCCGCCGAGCTAGTCCGCCGCCCTGTCGCGGTGATCGCAGCCTGCGGCAGCCCGACGGCTGCATTGGCGGCGAAGTCAGCGACTACATCTATTCCGATTGTGTTCGAGAACGGTGCCGACCCGGTGCGGATCGGACTGGTTGCGAGCCTCAATCAGCCCGGCGGCAACGTCACGGGCATCACAAACTTCAGCGGCGAACTGGTCGCAAAACGGGTAGGATTGCTTCGCGAGCTCGTGCCATCTGCGACATCGATCGCCGCTCTCATCAATCCGTCCCGTCCGGGAGCCGATGCGCAGTCGGCGCAGGTCCATGAGGCGGCGCGCGCGATCGGGCTGCCGCTACACGTCGTCAAAGCAGCGAGCGAAGACGATCTCGATGTGGCGTTCTCAAGCCTGCCCCAATTGAAAGTTGGCGGCCTCGTCATGACGGCCGATGCACTCTTCACCGATCGGCAACAACAGATCATTGCTCTGGCCAAGCGCTACGCTATCCCCACGATCTACGAATTTCGGCATTTCGTGGTGGCCGGCGGACTCTTCAGCTATGGTCCGGACCCACGTGACACGTATCGCCAAACTGGAAGCCTCGTCGGCCGCATTCTCAAAGGCGAGAAGCCCGCCGATCTTCCCGTCATGCGGCCAAGCAAGTTCGAGCTGGTCATTAACATGAAGACCGCGAAGGCGCTCCGCATCGAGGTGCCGAATTCGATGCAGTTGCTGGCCGACGAGGTGATCGAATGAGCGCCCTTTGCTGCGTTACGCAAGTCCGGAAAATGGCACAAACCGGACCAGGCGGGCCGGTGCGGATGATGTCCGTTGATCGGGGTAGACCCCGAAGTAGGTGGTTGAGGTTAAGACGGCGCTTTTGACCCGTTGCGGTCCTGGTACGACCTCCGCTTCTCTGCCGCTGGGGGTGACAAGCAGGCGCGGCGTCGGTCGGCTTATGTCGCGCCGACGGCATAACCCCGACCGAAGCAATTTTTTCGGCTATAACCATTCCGAGGCTCGCCGACCGGATAACCGGCCGGACACCGGACTCCCGGTCGGGAACCGGATTAAGCTTGCGTGAGATGGTCGGGGACTCTGGATGAGCAAGCGGAAAGAACCGGCGGGATCGTGGTCAGTGAAGTTGCTGGTCGCAACGGTTGTTGTCGCGTGTGGTGCTCTTTTGGCTTGGGGGGGTCTCAAAGGGCGCAACGAGGCGGCAATCGAGACGGACCAAGAGCGGGCGATCAAGGTGCCGACTCGGGTTTCCAGCAAGAACGGCAACCCGGTGATCACGCTCGACGCCGCGACGCAACAGCGCAGCGGGATCGAGACCGCCGCGCTGCCGTCAACGCCTCATGCCGAGGAGCTTCGCGCCTACGGGATGGTCCTCGATGTCGCGCGACTGACCGAGCTCAGCAACAACTACGCCAATGCCAAGGCGCAGGTGCAGACCGCGCAAGCCAAACTTGCGATGTCGAAGCCGGCGTTCGACCGCGCGGAAAAGCTCTTCAACGAGACCCACGTCGTCTCACAGGCCCAGCTCCAGGCCGCGGAGGCGGCTTTCGGCACGGATCAGGCCAGCCTGGCTGCGGCGCAGGCGCAGGTGCGTACCCTTACCGCAACGGCGTATCAGGAGTGGGGCTCCGTGCTCGGCAAGTCGCTGGTCGAGGAGTCGCCGATGATCACGGCGTTGATCGAGCGGCGGACCTTCCT
This sequence comes from Bradyrhizobium sp., assembly GCA_049582465.1. Lineage (GTDB taxonomy): Bacteria > Pseudomonadota > Alphaproteobacteria > Rhizobiales > Xanthobacteraceae > Bradyrhizobium. The sequence goes on from JBAUUA010000453.1 coordinate 2,290, forward strand.
GTTGCAAATCACCTTGCCGCCCGGTGTGATCCTCAAAACGCCGCCTGCCACGGCGACCATAGAAATCGGCAAGGCCGCGCGCGCAGACGTCAAGTTCGTCTCGCCGGCAACGCGCATCGACCCGAAGATTCAAGGCGTCAGCCTCTTCTACGCCGCGGCGGCGGAAAGCGGTGTCTTGCCCGGGATGAACGTGCTTGCCTTCCTGCCCTCGGGCAGCGCCACCGAGGGTGCCGACGTGCCGGCGTCCGCGGTTGTATGGTGGCAAGGTCGAGCCTGGGTGTATCGGCGCACCGGCCAGGACACCTTCGCTCGCATCGAGATCGCAACCGATCTGCCCGCGCCGGGGGGAGGCTATATCGCCAGAGATGTGCCCGAAGATGCGGAGATCGTGACGCGCGGCGCGCAATTGCTTCTGTCCGAGGAATTCCGTGCGCAGATTCAGGTCGAGGACTAGAGGTGAGCCTCGCTTTCCCCTCCGGTCCGCAGGCGGCGCTCGTCAGGTTCGCGATCCGCTTCCGCGGGATTGTCGCCGCACTCGCCTGCGTTCTGGTCGCCTATGGCGTCTACGCGCTCGACGGCGCCAAATACGACGTGTTTCCGGAGTTTGCACCGCCTCAGGTCAGCATCCAGACTGAGGCTGTCGGGCTGACGCCGGAGCAGGTCGAGATCCTCGTCACCCGCCCGATCGAGAACGCCATCAGCGGCGTGCCGGGCGTGCGGACGCTGCGCTCCACTTCGATCCAGGGATTGTCCGTCGTCACAGTATTTTTCGATGCGTCGAGCGACATCTATCGCGACCGGCAAGTTGTCGCGGAGCGGCTGGCGGCCGCGACTCAGCAGCTTCCGCAAGGGCTGCAGCCGCCGGTGATGACACCGCTCACGTCCTCGACAAGCCGGATGCTCGTGGTCGGCCTGACGTCGGAGACGCGCTCGCTGATGGATCTGCGCACGGCCGCCGACTGGACGGTACGTTTGCGCCTGATCGCCGTTCCCGGCGTCGCCAGCGTCACCGTGTTCGGGGGCGACAAGCGCTCGATCCAGGTCCAGGTGCATCCCGACGAACTCATCCGGTACAACCTGACGCTCAACGACGTGCTGACCGCGGCGCGCCGGTCGACCGGCGTGCGGGGAGCCGGCTTCGTCGACACCGGGAATCAGCGGATTGTCTTTCAGACCGAGGGGCAATCCCTCAAACCTGACGACATTGCCCGGACGGTCCTGTTGAGCCGGGGAGCCGCGAGCGTCACGTTGGCGAATGTGGCCGATGTCGTCGAGGCCCCCGAACCGCCCATCGGCGGCGCCGCGGTGCAGGGCCCGCCCGGCGTCATTCTCAACGTGGCGGAACAATATGCCGCCGACACGCTCAAGGTCACCGAGAACGTGGAGGCGGCCCTGGAGGAACTGCGGCCAACGCTTCAGGCGGATGATATCACCATCCACGCCGATCTCTTCCGTCCCGCAAATTTCATCAATACGGCAACCGGCAACGTCCGGGATTCGCTGATTCTGGGCGGCATGCTGGTGATCGTGGTCCTGTTCCTCTTCCTGTTCGATCTGAGAACGGCCGCCATCTCCTGCACCGCCATCCCGCTGTCGCTGCTGACCGCGACCATCGTGCTCGAACGGCTCGGCGCCTCGCTCGACACGATGACGCTAGGCGGTCTCGCCATCGCGATCGGCGTGGTGGTCGACGATGCGGTGATCGACGTCGAGAACATCGTCCGCCGCCTGCGTGAAAACAGGAGATCGCTCCAGCCGCAGCCGTTCGCGCGGGTCGTGCTCGACGCGACGCTCGAGGTTCGCGGCGCGGTGGTCTATGCCACCGTTGCCGTCATTCTGGTCGTGCTGCCGGTCATGATGCTGTCCGGCACCGCGGGACGTCTGTTTGCGCCGCTGGGGCTCGCCTACACCACAGCGGTGCTGGCGTCGCTCGCCGTCGCGCTGACGCTGACGCCGGCGCTGTCGATGATGCTGCTCCCGGGCAAGGTGCCGGCGCACGATCCGCCTGTGGTCCGATGGACCCGCGCCGGCTATGGGGCGCTGTTGCGCCGGCTTGCCGAGCGTCCTCGCACGGTCATCGCCGCGGCCACCCTGCTGACAATTGCCGGTTGTGCTGCGCTGCCGTTTCTTGGCGGCGGGTTCATTCCCGAGTTGAAGGAGGGGCACTTCGTCATTCACATGTCGGCGGTCCCCGGCACATCGATCGACGAATCGCTGCGCATCGGCGCGCGTATCGCCCGGACGCTGCGGCAACTGCCGCAAGTGCGCTCGGTTGCGCAGCGCGCGGGGCGTGCCGAGGAGTCCGAAGACACCTGGGGCCCGCATTACAGCGAGTTCGAAGTTGATTTGAAGCCGGGATTGTCGGGCAACGAGGCCGAAAAGGCGCAGGCCGATATCCGCCGGACCTTCGCCGGGTTCGTCGGCGTCAACGCCGCGGTCATGACTTTTCTCACCGAGCGCATCGAGGAGACGCTCTCGGGCTACACCGCCGCGGTCGTGGTCAACGTGTTCGGCAACGACCTCGACCTCCTCGATCAGAAGGCGCAGGAGATTGCCCGTGCGCTCGGCGAAATCCCCGGCGCTGCCGACGTCCAGGTCCAGTCGCCGCCGGGCCTGCCGCAGCTCACGATCCGCCTCCGCAAGCCTGATCTGCAGCGGTGGGGCTTCGATGCGGTCGAGGTGCTCGAATTGATCCGTGCGGCCTATCAGGGCGATATCGTCGGGCAGACCTATGAAGGCAATCAGGTCTTCAACGTCATTACGATTCTCGATGCCGCCAGCCGGGACAACATCAGCAAGGTCGGCGACTTGCCATTGCGCAGCCCCGGCGGCGCTTACATTCTGCTCAAGCAGATCGCCGATGTGTATCAGACATCGGGACGCTATCAGGTCCTGCACGAGGGCGCTCGCCGCGTTCAGACCGTGACCGCGAACGTCAATGGCGGCGATCTCATCTCCTTCGTGCGCGCGGCAAAGGCCGCCATCCGCTCCAGGATTCAGCTTCCGGCTGGAACCTACATCCAGTTCGCAGGCGCGGCGGAGGCACGGTCGCGGTCCCAGCGCGATCTCATCGTCAATTCGCTGATCGCCGCGGTCGGCATCGTGCTGTTGCTGTCGGTCATCACCCGGAATTGGCGCAACCTGCTGCTGGTGCTGGCGAACCTGCCGTTCGCCCTGGTGGGCGGCGTGCTGGCCGTCTTTGCGACCGGCGGGCTCCTGACCCTGGGTGGCATGGTCGGCTTCGTCACGCTGTTCGGCATCAGCCTTCGCAATTCGATCCTGATGATCGCCCATTACGAGCATCTTGTTGCGGTCGAGGGGAGGCCGTGGGGATTGGAGGCCGCCATCGCGGGAGCCGCCGATCGGCTTACGCCCATCCTGATGACTTCGATCGTGACCGGGCTCGGCATCCTGCCGCTGGCGATCGGCATGAACGAACCCGGCCGTGAAATTCAGGGGCCGATGGCCATCGTCATCCTGGGCGGCCTCGTGACGTCAATGGCGCTCAACCTGCTCGTGTTGCCGACGCTGGCGCTGCGCTACGGGCGGTTCGAGAGGCCGCCGGAGGAATTCGCTCGCTCGACACTGTCCCGTGAATCCAAGGCCGCTGAGTGAGGAGCGCTCGGACAAGGCAAGGGATCGCTCCGGTTTTGCCCTGCCGCTACGGGGCATATTTCCGGTTGTACCCAAACTTGGTCAGGTCTTGCCCTCCCGCCGAAGCCGCTTGTACAGCGCCTCGACGGCGTCAGCGAAATTCGCTGAGGTGTTTTCTGCACAGTAATCCCGCAGAAAATGCAATTGATTGATCATGTCAAAGGTTGGGGGATTAAGATCGAGGCCCTGGTCGACACCAGGCGGCCTACCCATCAAAATGCCACTCATGTAGCCCTGACCCCACGCCAAATAGTCTCTCTGGACAGAGGGGTTCAACCTAATATCTTCGTCAAACTGCAGGCAGGCGGTTGCGCCTAAGCCAACGATCCTGGCCGTTTGAGGTTCTGCTCGAATTTCGCGTCGACTGTCCCGCGCGATTAGAACGATTAAGGATGCCACGAATACGAGGAGTAATCGGAGCAGCCCTTGGAGAGTGCGGCCGAAGATTTGGTTTATCGGGTTTGACTCGTCGCTGTCCAGTTCCACCTTCATCACCCCAAGCCATCTCTGTTTCAGAGTGCCAACATGGCCCAACCGAAGCGCATTCCTTTCTTTCAGACGGTAGGCATTTAGGAAAATGGTCTCAAGATCCGCTGCGGTGAGAGCAGACATATTGCAAAAGATACATCAAGTCGCCTTTTGGCAGATTTTGTTGCAAAAGTCGGTTGAGACAGGCCGCGAAGCGTGATTCCGTTGTGTTGACGCGATTCTCGCTGAGGTCGATCCATGATGGGCCGTCTGAAGAGTGACCAAGGTCAACTGTTCTACGAGTTTTGTCTTGGCGACGCTGTTCCCGAAGA
>JBAUUA010000454.1:0-6248 GCA_049582465.1 Bradyrhizobium sp.
GCACGGCCGCGGCCGGCGGATGCGGCGCAGTGAGCTTTGGCTTCGACGGAGGCCGGCGCAGATCGCGGCCGGGTAGCGGCAGGTTGGAGGTCGGCAGGTCCGAAGGCTCCGCATCCGAAGCCGGAGCGCCAGCGGCCGGTGGAACGGATGCCGGAGTCGCCGGCGGCGGCTCGCCGCGCTCGATCGAATCCAGCCTTCGGGTCTCACGGTCGATCGCCCTCACCGCCAGCCATGCCGACAGCGACGCCACGTCGACCGTGCGGTTGAGCGCATCGGGCGAACCCGCCGCGAACAACTGGATTTCCGGACGGCTCGCCGTCTGGCCCACCGCGGTCGAAGCAAGGGTGACGCGAATGTCGGCCTGGTCGGCGGGAATATCGTAGCCGCCGGATATGATGGCGCGCGCACTGTCGGACTCGAGCGTGGTCGCGCCGACACGCAGCCGGCCATCGCCGATACTGAATGGGATTTGCGCAGTTTTGACCGACATCGCGCCGGCCGACAGCACCGGCTCGATGATCTTCCGCAGCCTGGTATCGTCGGTCGCCTGACCAATATCACTGGCGTACATCGCGACGTCGAAAGCCTGCGGATCGAGCCCCGCGATGCGGGCGGATTCCAGCGCCACGGTGCCGCTGCCGGACAACGCACCCGTCAGCGCCGAGGCGCTGCGGCCCTGGCTCGTCAGCGTCAGCTGCATCGAGGTGCGCCCCGCGGGCATCGCCAGGCTGCGATAACGCAACGCGGCGCCGTCGACGCCCGTGAGCTGAACGCTCGCATTCAGCGCAATGCCATTTGCGCCTGGCCTCGTGTCAATAGTTGCCGTGGCTTCGCCGCCGCCGATTCCGCCCTTGATGGCGTCGAAGGTCAGCGACTGGCCGTCGCTCTTGACGGTGCCGCTGACGGGTCGCAACTCAGCCCCGCCCGGCAGCGCGCCGCGCAACGCCTGAAATGCGACACGGCCGCGCCAGCCCTTCAACAGGCCGGTGCCGAGCGGCTCGGCCGCATCGTGGCCGGATGCGCCAATGGCGAGCGCGAACGCCGGCGCGAGATCCAGCGTGTCGAGACCGACTTCGCCGTCGACATTCCGCTCGCCGTCAAGCGTCATCGCGATGCGCCCGCGCAAGCGCGAGCCGGAGATCGTGCTGTCGAGGTCGTCGAAGGTCAGCCTGTTGCCGGACAGCGACACGCGCGAGGACAGGTTGATGTTCTGCGCCAGCAGGTCCGTCGGCTTGAGATCGAGCAGCGGCGCGAGACTGACGCCGCGAACGCTGAGATTGCCGCTGGCCCTGACGTCCTGGGCCCATGGCTCCGCAGTGCCCTGCGCGTCCGCCAGAAGCCCGGCGCCCGTCATCTTCGCTTTCAGCCGCAACGGCGAACCCCACATGCCCGCCACCGATCCCTCGAACTGCGCCGGGCCGTCGCTTGCGGAGACCGCGCGATCAAGTCCGAGCAGCGCCAGCAGGATGCGGCTCCGATCCGACGACAGTTTCGATTCAAGGCTGAACGCGGTGTGTTTGAGCGCATCGAGATCGATTCCACCCAGCGCCGACAATTCCGGCATTGCGGTGAGCGTCGCGCTGCCCTTGAGCTGCGGCGCGTCGAGATCGAGCGAGGCGGAAGCGACGGGACCATCGGCCCGCGTCTTGTCCTTGCCGAGATCGAGCACCAGCCTGGTGCGCACGGGCCCCGGACCCGTTCCCAACGCATTGAGCCGAGCGACAAGCGAGGGTGCGAACGGTGCGACAAGCGCGGTCAACTGGGGCAGCGAGGCTGCGGTCGAATCGAGTGCCAGCTTTCCGGTAAGACTGGCACGATCGAAATTGCCGCTACCTTCCACCGTTACGTTATCGGGCTGACCGATCTTCAGCCGGTCGAGCGAGAAAAATTTCGGACCGTAGCCGAGCTTCGTCACGCACGGCCGCAACTCCTGACCCGCGGACGTGGCGCGGCCGATATCGAGCGACAACTGCGCTTGCTCGGGCCAGTCACCCGGCGGGCCCGCCAGCGAACGCGTCAGGACGGCCGCGGCATCGAGATCGAGACGCTCGCCTTTCAACTCGGCGTCGAAGCGAGAGCCGCCGCCGGCCGGCAGATTCGACAGCGCCATTCGGCCTTCGACGGCGCCGCCTTCGATCTCCGCCTTCATGGCTTCGATCGCGAAGCCGCCGGCGGCCGCGCTGACATTGCCGCGCAGGCGCAGCGGCTTTTGGCTGCGATAGGTCACCTCGGTGCGGCCCTGCAGCCACGCCGCCAGCGCATCCGGATCGGACGATTCGACGCTGAGGGCGCCGGTGAAGCTGGACGGACCGGCCGGCGCATTGGCGCCGGTCAGGGACACCAGCGTCGCGCCGGGCGCGCGAAGATCCAGCCGCTGGATGCTCCAGGAGTTGGCGTCGCTCGCGAACTCGGCGGTCAGATTCTGCACCGGACGGCCGCCCAGCATGATCTGCTCGGCGCTGAACTCGATTTGCGTCGGGACCGGCGGCTGCGGGATGCCGGCCATCAGCGCCCGCAAGCCGGGCACCACCCGCAGCGGCTCGGCTGCGCTGGCGTCCTTGCTATCCTTGGCGCTATCCCTGGCGCCGAAGCGGTCGGCATCGAGCTGCCGCGCCGAGAGAGTGGCATGCAGCAGCGGCGACGCACCGAAGCTGACATCCCCGAGGCCCGAAAATCTCAGCGCCCGCTCTTCGGCGCCGTAGCTGACATCGAGCTGGTCGAGTTTTGCTGCAGCCGGGTCGGCCTTGACCTTGGCCGATATTTTCCAGGGCGTGATGGGGACATTCCCTTGGGCCTTGAGCCCGGCGGGAACCGCGAGCACGAGCGCGCCGTCGAAGCGCGGCGCGCGCGCCTCGAACGACAGCACGCCATCGAGGTCGACGGCGAGCGGACGCGCGCCGGGATCGATGTTGAGATGGACGCGGGTGCCGTTGCCGTCGCCGGCCGGACCGGATGAAACCCGGAACGGGTAGCGCAGCCCCGACAGCGTGAAATTGCCGTCACCGCGCAGCGCGCCTGCCAGCGAGCGCACATCGCCGGAGAAGGCGATATCGTTCAGTTCCAGCGTGCTGCGGCTTGCGGCGTCATGCAGCGCGATGCGGCCGGTCAGGTTCAGGCGATCGATCGAGAGCGATCCCAGATTGAATTTTCCGGTCGACGCCGGCAGTTCGACCCGGCCCTGCCGATCGAGGCCGAGATCGACCGACATTCCGTTGATCGCCAGTTCGTCCGCGCGCCATTCGCCGCGCATCAGCGAGCCCAGGCTGAACTCGACATCGAGCTTGTCGGCGCGGATCTTGCCGAGGTCGTTGGGGCCGCCGACCATCACCGAGCGCAGCCGCAGCGACGGCGTCGGCAACAGCCGTGCGTCGAGCTCGCCGGCGACGTGCACCGGCGCACCGATCACCCGCGTCGCCTCGGCTTCGAATTGCGGCCGGAACTGATTCCAGTCGATGAAGTACGGCCCGATCAGCGCCGCCATCAGCGCGATGATAAAGGCAATCGCCAATCCGAGCAGCGTCGTCTGCACGGTGTCTCCCTTTGAGCACGTCCCCGGGGCGGGTCGGCGTAACCCTAGCCCATCCGCCGGCGTCGCGCGCCCGCCGCCGCCCGAAATTAATCCCGGAGCAGTGCCGTATATAGAGACAACTGTGGCGAAGTCACAGGGCGTCGTGGGCAGGCCCCTTACCAGCTGGCGGGCAGGTTTTTCAGGCCGCGCAGCACGAAGGTGGGCCGCCATTCCGGATTTTCGGCGTTGTCGAGCTTGAGATCCGGCAGGCGGCGCAGCAGGGTCGAAATCGCCACCTCGGCCTCGATTCGCGCCAGCTGGGCGCCGAGGCACAAATGGATGCCCCCGCCAAAGGACAGCGGGCGGATCTTGGGTCGGGTGATGTCGAGCCGGTCCGGCCGGTCGGGATAAACAGCCGGATCCCGGTTGGCGGAACCCAACAGGCACAGCACGCTTTCGCCCTTCGGGATTTTCTTGCCGCCGAGGTCGTCAATATCCTCCAGCGCCACCCGCCCCGTCAGCTGCACCGAGGAATCGTAACGCAGGAATTCCTCGATCGCGTTGCCGATGAGGTCCGGGTTGGCCTTGAGCAGTGCGAGCTGGTCGGGATTGCGATGCAGCGCCAAGAGCCCGTTGCCGATCAGATTGACCGTGGTCTCGTGGCCCGCGCCGAACAGGAGAATGATGTTGGCGGTCAATTCCTCGTTGGAGAGCTTGCTGCCGTCTTCCTCGGCCTGCACCAGCTGCGTGGTCAGATCGTCGCCGGGATTCTTCCGCCGCAGTTCGAACAGCTGCTGGAAATACATCTGCGCCATCAGGTTGCCGGCGTTGGCCTGCTCTATTTCGGCTTTCGTCAGCGGCACCGGATCGAGCAGGCGTCCGCCGTCGCGCGAGCTGGTGTAAAACACCTCGCGATGTTCCTCGGGAATTCCGAGCATGTCGCAGATGACCGTGACCGGCAGCCGGAACGCGAAGTCCTCGATCAGGTCCATGTGGCCCTGGGGCGCAATGCGGTCCAGTGTCTGGTCGACGATCTCCTGGATGCGCGGCCGCATGTCCTCGACGCGTCGCGCGGTGAATGCTTTCACCACCAGGCCGCGCAGGCGGGTGTGATCGGGCGGGTCCTGCTGCAGCATCCAGTGGCTCATGCTGCGGAAGACCGGCTCCTCCATGATTTTCGGGCCGTAGCGCCGCTTGGTCCGCTCGATGTAATCCTTGCCGAAGCGCTTGTCGCGCATCACCAGGCTGACCTCGGCGTGCCGGCTGGCGACATAGGCCCCGAACGGCGTCAGATGCATCGGATCGCTGGTGCGCAGCCGCTCGTAGTGCGGATAGGGATCGCGAATGAACTCCGGCGACAGCGGATTGAACAGCGGCTCGGAGACGGCGGCCTGAGCATGCTCGTTCATCGATGACCTCAATCAGGTGGCGGGCAGAAATTCGATACACTCTTGTATCGAGTTGCATTCTGACTTAAAATTGTCCGATGTCAAGAGTTCGGACCAGACCGACCCGGGACGACACCCGCGAAAAGCTGTTCGAGGCGGCGGCACGCGTCTTCGAGGAACAGGGCATCGGCGGCGCCAGCATCGAGGCCATCGCCGCCGCGGCCGGCTTCACGCGCGGAGCATTTTATTCGAACTTTACCAGCAAGGACGAACTGATCATCGCCATGCTCGAGGATCACGTCGAGCAATCCATTCGGCGCAATCTCGATCTTCTCGCCAGACACGAAAACATCGCGGGTTTCATCGAAGCCCTGAAAACCATGGACCGCAGCCGGCAAGATCCACTCGGCCGCTCTCCACTCTTGCACATGGAGATGATCCTTTTTGTGGCACGCGCCGAAAAGCGCAGACCGGAACTCGCCAAGCGGCTGCGAGCCCGGCGGCAACTGATCACCGATATCGTCGAAACCACGTTGAGGAAGTCCGGCCGGAACGCGGCCCTGAACCCGGCATGGACCGGCGCGATACTGCTCGCGCTGGAGGACGGCTTCCGCCTGCACCGCCTGATCGATCCGGAGACCACGCCGGCCGACAGCTTCCTTCGGGCGATCGGCGATCTGCAGAGAGCCGTCGGAGTCGCATCGGCCTGACGAAAGCGTTGCGATCATCACACGGTAATCGGCTCCCCTCTCAAGCGGCGTTGGCGCTGGCCTGCGCCTTGTGCAATTGCCCGGCCACCGCCCTCACCTTGCGGGGCGAGGCCATCCAGATCGCGAAGGCGGACAATGCGCTCATGGCGATGCCGATCGCGAAAGCGAAGGCATAGCTGCCGGTGACATCGTGCAGCGCGCCGGTGACCAGGGGCCGGCGGCGCCGCCGGCGAGAGCTGCCAGCATCACGGTGCCGAAAATGCTGCCGAAATGCTTGCCCTGGAATATCTCCAGCACCACCGCCCCCATGATCGAGGTGAGCCCATAGCCGAGCGCGCCCTGCGCCAGCACCATGAGGTAGACCAGCACCAGGGTGGGAAAGACCTTCAGCGCGATCAAGGCCGCAAAGCAGATCGCAAATCCCGCGCAGCCCGCCGTCCAGATCCATTCGCGCCCCACCCGATCGGAGAGATGTCCGAGCCAGATCTGGCCGGGAATACCGAGCAGGCTGACGGCGCCAAGAGCCCAGACCGCGACGTTCGGGCTGAAGCCGATATCGAGCAGAAATTTGGTCTGGTGAACCTGCACGGCGTACCAGATGTATAATCCTCCGAAATAGCCGAGCGATATCCACCAGAACCG
>JBAUUA010000455.1:0-3300 GCA_049582465.1 Bradyrhizobium sp.
CTCGGAGAGCTCCTGGTTGTAGGCCTCGCTACCGATCGCGTCGGTGTGACCGGCGACGACGAAGGTCGAACCCTTCAGGCTCGCGTTCGACAGCGCCTTGCCCAGCTCTTGCACCGAAGGCAGCGAAGCCTTGCTGATCTCGGCGGAATTGTAGTCGAACTGGATGTCGAGATCGATCTTCGGCTTGGTGGAGGCGATCTCCGCGATTTCCTCGCGCTCGCCGAGCGAGAGCGACCGGGTTTTCCGGTTGTGCAGCGTGGCGACGAAACCCTCCTCCTTGGCCTTGACGGCAGGATCGGCCTGCAGCGTTCCGGAGAGGCTGCGCGTCAGCGGCTTTGGCTGCAGCGCATTGACGATCTGGTTCGCCGAGACGTTGTCGCCGGCCAGTGCGATGCCCGCCGTCATCGACAGCGCGGCAGTCAGCGTAATCGCTGCAGTAGCGGTAAGTCTGTGAAAGCTGGTCATGGTCCTGATCCTCGTGGGTCGCGCCTGATGGCGTTTTGGTGCACGGACCGTACGACCGGTTCAATGCCGTGAATGTGATTTGGGTCACATGGCCCTAGTCGTCCGGCTCGCCGCGTCGCCGCCCGCCGCTCTCGGGTTCGATCGCGCGGGTTTCCAAAGTGACCAAAATCACAGTCCGTCCCCGCGATCGGATCACATTCCCCGCAACGGATGGTCCTTCGCGACCAGCCAGTTCGACGACCGGATCAGGGGAGAATGAACATGCGCTTCTGGATCGCAGCACTGTCAGTCGCAGCACTTCTCGTCAGCGGCAACGCGGCCTTGGCCGACAAGCGCGTCGCCTTCGTGGTCGGCAACGGCGCCTACAGAAATGTGACGCCGCTTCCCAATCCGGCGATCGATGCCCGGTCGATGGCCGCGCTCCTGCGCAATGTGGGCTTCGACGTGGTGGAGGGCACCAACCTCACCCGCGACAAGATGACGGAAAAGCTCCTGGACTTCGGCAAGCGCGCCGAAGGCGCCGATGTCGCGCTGTTCTTCTATGCCGGCCACGGCATCGCCGTGAACGGCACCAACTATCTGCTGCCGATCGACGCCGATCTCAAATCCGAGATGGACGTCAAGCTCGGGGCCGCCATCAATGTCGACCTCACGCTCGACCAGACCATGGGCGACGCCAAGGTCAAGCGGTGTTCCTGGACGCCTGCCGCGACAATCCGTTCGCCGCAAAGATCCGTTCCGCCAAGGCGACCCGCAGCGTTTCGGTGGAGTCGGGCCTCGCCGAGATGAAATCGGGCGAGGGCACGCTGATTGCGTTCGCCACCGGCCCCGGCCAGACCGCGCTGGACGGCGAGACCGGCACCAACGGTCCGTTCACCCGTGCGCTGATGGCCAATATCGCCGTGCCTGGCGTCGAGATCCAGCAAGCGATGACCCGGGTCCGCGCCCAGGTCAATGAGGAGACTAACAAGAACCAATTGCCCTGGGGCCACACCAACCTGATCGGCTCGGTCTATCTCAACCCGGTTGCCGGTGCGGCCGAACCGAATGCGGAAGCCGCGAATACGCCGGCTGTGGCCACCGGTTCCACTTCCGAAGTCGAGCTCGAGTTCTGGCGCTCGATCAAGGACTCCAACAAGCTGGAAGAGCTCAACGCCTATCTGACCAATTATCCCAACGGCCAGTTCAAGTCGCTGGCCCTGGCCCGGATTGCCTCGCTGCAGGACGGCCCGTCGACCACGACCCGCAACCTGACCACCAGCATCGATCCGGCGACCTTCACCCAGGAAGCCGACCAGTCCGCCGAGGATCAGCTCGGCTTCGACCGGGCTCAGCGCCGCGACGTGCAGCGCCGCCTCAATGCCTTGGGCTTCGACACCAAAGTCAGCGGCAAGTTCGACGACTCGACCCGGGCCGTGATCGCGCGCTGGCAGGCCGCGCGCGGTTATCCCCGCAGCGGTTTCCTCAACGCGCTGCAACTCAAGGCCCTGCAGTCCGAGATATCCGCTACCAAGGTCGCGTCCGCCGACGATAGCGACGACGAGCCCTCGCGCCACGCCCGCCATCACGGCGGCGGGGGCGGCGGCCGCCACTATCGCGGCGCTGGCGGACCCGGTGCGTTCTTCGGTGGCATGATGGGCGGGCTGTTCGGACGGAGGTAGAGTTCCACTCTCACCCGACACGTGGATATCGCGAACAAAAAGGCGGCCTGCTGGCCGCCTTTGTTACTGTCCGTTATAAGCAGAGATTCTTTATTGCAAAATCGCGTCAGCGCCGAGGTGCGGACAACAAATCGGCCAGATGCGTCATTAGGATGAAGGACTGCGAAGAAAAACCAAAACACCGCAAAAACAAAAACCAGCGAAGCAACAGGGCCTTGTTTCAGTCACCGAAGAGATATGGCGAGTATCAGGGGTCGCGCCCGGTCATGCCGGATCGCTCAGCAGGCTCGATGCCGGTATTGGTGGGGGCCGCGATGATCGCGGCGGCGATCCTGCTGTCGACGCTGATTACGGCGGTCGGTTCCAGATTCATCGGCATGGACAGTCCGAACGATGACAATGTGTGGCTGATCGACCGGATGACCGGCAACGTCTACAAATGCCAGGCCGCCGATCGCGGCAAGGCCTCCTGCGAGGCCGACGTCGCGACCGGGAGTATCGGCCAGCAGCCGAAGCGGTAAGCCGCCACCAAGCCGCGTTGCATCGCTTTTTCCGGAAGGTCATCGCGGCTATGTTGGCGGCCGAGTCAGCCTGCAGATTGCGTGAACTTGAGAATTTTGATGAAGGTGCGCCGGCTTGGCCAGGCGATTCTCGTGGTCGGCCTGACGCTGGCTGTGGCGGCGCCTGCCTGCGCCGACGAGCACTGGATAAAACTGCCGGCCGCGCCCTACACGCTGAACAACAAGCAGGACGCGATCGCCTTCGCCGACGCGCTGACCGGCTGGTACGGCAATGGTACCGGCCGCATCTATCGCACCGATGACGGCGGCGAGGCGTGGACCGCGATCTGGACCAAGCAGGGCACCTACGTGCGGGCGCTGGAATTTATCGACGCCCAGACCGGCTTTCTCGGCAATATCGGCCCCGGCTATTTTCCAGGCGCCACCGACCGCCAGCCGCTCTATGTGTCCCACGACAGCGGGGTGCACTGGACGGCGATCAGGCCTGTCGCCGGCCGCCAGATCGTTGGGGTCTGCGCCATCGACGTGCTCAGGGTCGACGGCAGGGTTCTGGCGGTGCGCGCCGGCGGGCGGGTCGGCGGCCCGGCTGGCATGCTGGAGTCCTCCGACGAGGGCCGCACCTTTCGCGCCCGCGACATGAGCGGTGTCACCGG
>JBAUUA010000456.1:0-2807 GCA_049582465.1 Bradyrhizobium sp.
GGTGAGATTGTAGGCATTGACCGTCCATTGCAGCGTTTCGACCGATGCGCCGAGGTCGTGGCGGATGGTTGCAAACGCTGTGGTGATGACCTGCGCATCCAGCGCCATCATGAAGGACGCCAGCGCGGTGACGCCGAGCGTCCAGTTCTTGCTGCCTTTGGCATTATATTCCTGCATGCTGTCTCTCCGCTTTTCGGGCCGCGTCATGCGGTGCGTCACGGACAAGACGAAGGGGAACTGGCGGAAGATTTGGCCGAAAAATATTTCTTTGCGACCGAATCCTTCCCGGGCCGCCGAACGTCTGGGGATCGAAGGCGATGAATTCGCTCCGACGAGCCCATGGAGAACGTGATGAAACGAACCCTGATCAGGTATAAGACGAAGCCGGATATGGCCGACAGCAACGCGGAGCTGATCGCGCGCGTGTTCGAGGAATTGAAGGCCGCAAAGCCCGATGGCGTGCGCTACCTTTCGCTGCGGCTCGACGACGATACGTTCGTGCACTTCGTCGAGACCGACTCCGATTCCGGCAGTGCGCTTCCGGGGCTGACGGCGTTCAAGGCGTTCCAGAGCGGGATTCGCGAGCGGTGCATCGAGCCGCCGCAGCCAGGCAGCGTCACCATCGTCGGCAATTACCGGATGCTCGCCGATCCGGGAACGTAAGTTGCGGGAAGCAGAGCATGGAATCGAATCCAGAGCTGTCGGCCGCGGCGAACATCGGCGGCCTGCTCGCCGAGATGCGGCCGAGGCTGCATCGCTATTGCGCGCGCATGGTCGGCTCCGTGATCGACGGCGAGGACGTGCTGCAGGATGCGCTGATCAAGGCGGTAGAATCGTTTTCATCCACGGGGCCGATCGCCAATCCGCAGGGCTGGCTGTTCCGGGTCGCGCACAACACCGCGCTGGATTTCCTGCGCCGCCGCAACCGGCAGGAAGCGCTCCGCTCGGGCGAGGAGGTGGACATGATTGCCGATCCGGCCGACGATATCACCAGCCGCGAGATCGCCGGCGCGAGCCTGCGCACCTTCATGCGGCTTCCGGTCGCCCAGCGCTCCAGCGTGATCCTGATGGACGTGCTCGGCTGCTCGTTGCAGGAAATCTGCGAGGTGATGGACTTCAGCCTGCCCGCCGTGAAGGCAGCACTGCATCGCGGCCGCGCCCGGCTGCGCGAACTGGCCGGGAAGCCGGACGATTTGCCGCACCCGGAATTGTCGAAGGCCGAGCGCGATCGGCTCGGCGCCTATGTCGCGCATTTCAACGCACGGGATTTCGACGCCATCCGCGCCATGATATCAGACGACGTGCGGCTCGAACTTGTCAACCAGACGCGCCTGAGCGGCAAGACCGAGGTTTCCCGGTACTTCGGAAATTATTCCAAAGTCACCGACTGGCATCTGGTGCCGGGACTTGTGGAGGGACGGCCCGCGATCCTGGTGTTCGATCCCGGCGAGCCCGGCGCGGCGCCGAAATCCTTCATGCTGCTGCAATGGTCCGCCGGCAAGGTCGCGCAAATCCGTGACTTCCGCCACGCGCCCTACATCATCGACGGCGCCGAATATCGGATCTGACAAAGCCAGCGAAACGCCGGCGCGCAATGCCTATTCGAGCTCGATCTTGCCCGCAAAGCCGCAATAGCCGTGGCCCTGCAATTCTTCCTCGCTGCCCTTGAAGTGTGTGAGGTGGAATTGGCGCCAGCCCATGCAGTCACTGCCGATGCAGTGATACATCTTCTCCGAGTTCACGAACCCGTCGGTCAGCGAATTGTGCAGCCGGTTGTTGTTGTCGATGCGCACGTGAGGGCACCATTTTGTCCGTGCGACTTTATCGCTGATTAGCATCAAATTTCTCCGCAGATTGCGCGGAGCTTGGTCGCAATGCGTTAAGTGCCGATAAAACCCCAAAGCGCCAGCGAGGCCCGATAAGCGACATCACGCCGAGTGGCCCGATCGAAAGCGTTCCGCTGGTTGCGATTTTGCGGTGCGGTCGATCCCGCGTTAACCCGGAATTATAATTCTTGCCATCGTCAATTCATACGAATTATGGTGCATGAAGCGTTGCACTGGGCCGAAGGTTCTAAGACGGAGCCCCCGGTTCGTGCTTGCTGTGCGCTTCGGATTTTGCGCACAACACCAGTGGAAAACGAACGGCGTCGCCGCGCTGCCCTGAGAGGGGGGTCGCCGGCTTGGCCGGATCGGTTGGATAATTGAGGGAGGGGAGACGGATATGAACAAGGCATTTTGGCTGGCGGGCGCGATGGCGCTTGCGCTGGCAAGCCCCGCTTCGGCGGGGGATACCATCAAGATCGGGTTTGTCTCGACGTTCAGCGGCCCGACCGCCGTGATCGGCAACGACATGCGCAATTCGTTCGAGCTCGCGCTCGATCATCTCGGCCGCAAGATGGGCGGCAAGCCGGTCGAGGTGATCTACGAGGACGACGGCCAGAAGCCGGACGTCGGCAAGCAGAAGACCGAGAAGCTGGTGCAGTCCGATAAGGTGGATTTCATCGCCGGCTATATCTGGTCGAACGTGCTGCTCGCCTCGCTGAAGACCGCGGTCGATTCCCAGACCTTCCTGGTCTCGGCCAACGCCGGGCCTTCGCAGCTCGCCGGCGAATTGTGCTCGCCTTACGTGTTCTCGACCTCCTGGCAGAACGACCAGACGCCGCAGGCGATGGGCCTCTACATGAACCAGAAGGGCGTCAAGTCGGTGTTCCTGATCGGCCCGAACTATGCCGCGGGCAAGGACATGCTCGCGGGCGTCAAGAGCACGTTCAAGGGCCAGGTCGTGGGCGAGGAATATACGGTGTG
>JBAUUA010000457.1:0-1635 GCA_049582465.1 Bradyrhizobium sp.
ACCCCGATTATGGCCGAACGAGCACGATCAAATCTAGCGCTATCAGATTGTTTTTGCGGGTGTTTCGAACGTCCGCGAACATCTGCGAACGTGAAGTGGTGCCCAGGGGCGGAATCGAACCACCGACACTGCGATTTTCAATCGCATGCTCTACCAACTGAGCTACCTGGGCGCCGGATCGGCCCTGAACGGGCCAATCAGTGAAGCGCGGGCGTTATAGAGGCCCCGCTCCGCACTGTCCAGAACGCCGCCCATGGCCTCCCCGATCATGGATTAAGGCCGATTGCGGCGCGGAACCGCTGCTTCAGCGCGACGCCGTCGCGCAGCGGAAGCACGCGCGGCGGCTCGTCGGCGGCAATCTGTACACGCGCAAAAAGCATCTCGTTGAGACGTTTCAGCCGACCGGCGAGATCGGCCAAAGCGGCCTCGTCACGCACATCGAGGCAGGTGCCGATGCCGCAGGCCTGCGCAACGCTGATGAGATCGACGCCGTTCTGGGTATGGCTCGGCTGCATCCCCGTCTCGCCATAGACGCCATTGTCGAAAACAATAACCGCAAGATTGCGCGGTTTCTGGATTCCGATGGTCGCAAGGGCACCCAGCCCCATCAGCATTTCACCATCGCCGGTGATCACCGCGACGCGCCGGTCGGGTTGCGCCAGTGCGAGCCCCAATCCGATCATGGCGGCGCCGCCCATCGCGCCCCACAGATAGAAATTGCGGTCATTGTCGCCGGCTGCGGCAGCATCCCACGCGGTCGAGCCGAGGCCGGGGACAACCAGCAAATCATCGCCGCGATCGGCGAGCAGCGTGGCCATGGTGGCGCGGCGCTCGAGCGTCATTTAGTCCACACCTTCTTGCCGATCAGCTGCTGCGACAGTATGACGGCAGCGATGCGTTCATCGCCGAAGGCATTTTGCAATGCGCGCTCGGCGGTGCCGGCAATTTCGTCCGGCGCTTGCACGCGGTAAACATCCGCCTCGCACAATTTAAGCACCGGCTCGACGATCGAACCCATCGGCACCTGCCACGGATTGAACTCCTCCCATTCGCCGCGCATCGTGATGAACATCAGCAATGGAAAGCGGCAGGCGCGCGAGAGCGAGAGCATGTTGATGCAATTGCCGACGCCGCTCGATTGCATGAGCAGGGCGGCCCGCTCGCCGCCGAGCCAGGCCCCCGCGGCCAAAGCGACGCCTTCTTCCTCCGTGGTGAGGACGACGTCACGGATCTCGCCGTCGGCGCGGCAGCGTTCGATCAAACGCGAATGCCCGGCATCGGGCACATACCCGACTTGCCGGATCCCGCCGCGCTTGAGTGTGTCGAACAGTTGATCCGGCCATGGGCCGGGGCCCGCGCTCATGTCTCACCCGCCTCGCCGTCGGCCGGCCGTTCGCCGTCCTCGTCTTCATCATCCTTTGCCGGAACGGCGTAGACGCCGGAAAGCCAGCGGTTGAGATCGATATCGGCGCAACGCTTGGAGCAGAACGGCTTGAAGGCCGTTTCCACCGGCCTGCCGCAGATCGGGCAACCTTGCCCGGGCGATATCTTGCGATTGATTTCGTTCATCGTGAGCCGGATTCGTTTTGCTCGGGCAGACCTCGTGCAGCTAGACCGCGTTGAGCCAGCCGAAGC
>JBAUUA010000458.1:0-7115 GCA_049582465.1 Bradyrhizobium sp.
GGGTCTCACCGGTCGAGTCGGAGACCAGGTGAAGGTGGAAATAACTGCCGGACGTGGGCACCTGAACCCCTGTGTAACCTGTGAATCCTTGTGGACCTTACCTGAGAGAATCGGACGGGCATCGAGCGGTCAGGGATAACCCGGCTTTTTCTTCACAGGCCTCTTGCTTCGGATAAGTCCATCTACGGGCGGCAATGATAGTGAGGTTATGTGGGCTTGTCTCTGCATAAGCTGACGACAAGCCGGCACAAGCGCTTGAAGCCAGTCACATTATTCGGATCGTGCGGTATCCGGCCCGGCATGTTGAAGGATGTGAACAAGGCGGGACCAACCGCGGACATTTTTGCGCGGACGCTAATCACCGCTACTTAGACTCAAACCTAAGATTCTAAAATTATTAGTTTAGAGAAGGGGTGCTTTGCGGATATGTCTCGCTTCACGGCAGGACTGGCGTATAGGCAACGCCGAGACGGAGCCGGACGTTCCGACAGTTTGGGAACGCAACGGATTTGCAAGCAGGTGAGGCGTTCCGGATGTACGAATGGATCAAAGCACTGCATGTGATCGCGGTCATCGCGTGGATGGCCGGCATGCTCTATCTGCCGCGGCTGTTCGTTTATCATTGCGAGGCGGAGGCCGGATCGAAGCAATCCGAAACCTTCAAGGTGATGGAACGGCGGCTGCTGAAGGCGATCATCAATCCCGCAATGATCGTGACATGGTTAGCGGGACTCTACCTCGCCTGGGCTGGCCACTTGTTTTCGGCGGGCTGGTTTCACGGCAAGCTGCTGCTGGTGCTGCTGTTGTCGGGTGTCCACGGTTTTTTTGCCCGCTGCGTGAAGGATTTCGCCGCCGACCGGAACACGCGAAGCCAGAGATTCTATCGCTTTATCAACGAGGTACCCACGATTCTGATGATCGGAATCGTGATTTTGGTGATCGTGAAGCCGTTTTGATGGGCAGTGCTGCCGATAGCTGAGGCTACCGGCCTGCTTGCGAAAGGCCTCGCGATTTTCTATATTATCGAAATCCCACCCCACGCAGGCGGATGTGGTTGCGTTCCGGTTCCTTGTCGAACCGGCCGCCGCATCAGGTTTGAAGCCTCTCCGGCACTTTCCTTGCTCAGACCTGCGGACCTTCCTGATCTCGCGTCCGCATTTTCACAAAGCCACCTCGCAATCCCTCTCCCAAACTACTCCACCGGACCATCCCAATGCGGGAAATGAAACTTCAAGACCTCAAGGCCCAAACGCCAGCCGAACTCGTCTCGTTTGCGGAAGAAAAAGGGGTCGAAAACGCCAGCACCATGCGCAAGCAGGAGCTGATGTTCGCCATCCTCAAGCAACTCGCGATCCAGGAAACCGACATTATCGGTGAAGGCGTCGTCGAGGTTCTCTCCGACGGTTTTGGATTTTTGCGCTCGCCTGACGCAAACTATCTGCCGGGACCGGATGACATCTACGTCTCGCCCTCGCAGATCCGCCGCTTCGGGCTTCGCACCGGCGATACCATCGAAGGCCATATTCGCAGCCCGAAAGAAGGCGAACGCTATTTCGCGCTGCTGAAAGTCAACACGCTGAATTTCGAGGACCCGGAAAAGTCCAAGCACAAGGTCAACTTCGACAATTTGACGCCGCTGTTTCCCGATCAGCGCTTCCGGCTCGAACTCGAAGACCCCACCAGAAAAGACCTTTCCGCAAGGGTTATCGACATCGTCGCCCCGATCGGCAAGGGCCAGCGCGCCCTGATCGTGGCGCCGCCACGCACCGGCAAGACCGTGCTGATGCAGAATATCGCGCACTCGATCACGGCCAATCATCCGGAGTGCTATCTGATCGTGCTCCTGATCGACGAGCGGCCCGAGGAAGTCACGGACATGCAGCGCTCGGTGAAGGGCGAGGTGGTTTCCTCGACCTTCGACGAGCCCGCGGTGCGCCACGTCCAGGTCGCCGAAATGGTGATCGAGAAAGCGAAGCGGCTGGTCGAACACGGCCGCGACGTCGTGATCCTGCTGGATTCGATCACGCGTCTCGGCCGCGCCTACAACACCGTGGTGCCGTCATCCGGCAAGGTGCTGACCGGCGGTGTCGACGCCAATGCTCTGCAGAGGCCGAAGCGGTTCTTCGGCGCCGCGCGCAATATCGAGGAGGGCGGTTCGCTGACCATCATCGCGACCGCGCTGGTCGATACCGGCAGCCGCATGGACGAAGTGATCTTCGAAGAGTTCAAGGGCACCGGCAATTCCGAACTGATTCTCGATCGCAAGGTCTCCGATAAGCGGACCTTCCCGGCGATCGACATTTCGCGCTCCGGCACCCGCAAGGAAGAGCTGATTACTGATCCGCAGCTCCTGAAGAAAATGTACGTGCTGCGCCGGATCCTCAATCCGATGGGTACCATGGACGCGATCGACTTCCTGCTCGACAAGTTGCGCAACACCAAGAACAACTCGGAATTCTTCGAATCGATGAATACCTGAGCCGCATCGCGGTTCTGGCGGGGGGCGTCCGCAAGGGCGCCCCTTTTTGTTGCGTGTTTTGCCGCGGCAATACAGGCGAGAGGAAGCCAGCCAGCCCTTCGTTGGTCCTATTAAATTATTGAAATAGTTAGATTATTTTTAGCCTGGTCGAATCGATGTTAGGGTCGACGGGTTCCGCGGCGTCGGCAATGAAATTGTTGCGGGAATGCTGCAGCATTCAGGTACCGATCGCTGGCGGTTCCCGTATCCCGGAGCCGAAATTACGTTGCCTTTTCAACGAGCTCGGGACCAAATGGGCGATGCATCCCCACCAGCAGACCATCTTTGCCCTTTCCTCCGGCCGGCCGCCGAGCGCGATCGCTGTGGTACGCGTTTCCGGACCGGAGGCGGGACCGGTGCTGGCGTCGCTTGCCGGCAAGATGCCGGCGCCGCGGCTGGCGGCGCGGGTACAGCTGCGTAACGCGAATCAGCAGCCGATCGACGACGCGGTCGTGCTCTGGTTTCCGGGTCCGGCAAGTGCGACCGGCGAGGATGTTGCGGAATTTCACATTCACGGTGGGCGCGCGGTGCTGGCGGCGCTCATGGCGGCGCTCTCGGATTTTGCCGATATGCGCGCAGCGGAGCCTGGCGAATTTACCCGGCGCGCGTTCGAGAATGGCAAGCTAGACCTGACCGAGGCCGAAGGCCTCGACGATTTGATTCATGCCGACACCGACCGGCAACGCCGCCAGGCGCTGCGCCAGTTGAAAGGACTGCTCGGCGACCGCGCCCGCAACTGGCGCGATCAGATCATCGAGGCCTCGGCGTTGATCGAGGCCGGCATCGATTTTTCCGACGAAGGCGACGTGCCCACCGAGCTGATCGCGCCCGCGGTGACAAAGATCAAAACGCTGCTGGGCGAGATCGAAGGTGTGCTGGGAGAGCAAGGGCGAAGCGAACGGCTGCGCGAGGGCCTGGTGGTCGCGATCGCTGGTCCGCCGAATGTCGGCAAGTCCACGCTGATGAATGCGCTGGCGCGGCGCGAGGTGGCGATCGTCTCGCCGCATGCGGGCACCACGCGCGACGTGATCGAAGTGCAGCTCGATCTCGAGGGCTATCCGGTGACGGTGATCGACACCGCCGGGATTCGCAAGACGGACGATCCGGTCGAGCAGGAAGGCGTCCGCCGGGCGAGAGTGCGGGCTGCGGAAGCGGACCTGGTGTTGTGGATGAGCGATCCGCAGCGGGACGAAATTCCAGAGCAGGGCGCAGCTCCGCTGTGGCGGATCCGGAACAAGATCGACCTCCATGCTGCAAGGCCTGAGGCCGGCCGCACCAACGAATCGACTGATACCTTGGGGCGGAGCAGGGAAGGCACCGAGTTCGGGATTTCGGCGAGCCGGGGCGACGGGATCGCCGAGCTGATCGCCGCGCTGGTTGGGTTCGCGGAAAAATACTTTGGTTCGGGCGAGGGAGCTTTGATCGCGCGGGGGCGGCAGCGGAAGTTGTTGCAGCAGACGGCGGGGTCGCTTGGGCGGAGTATCGCGGTGCTGGGGCAGGGCGAAGAACTGGCCGCCGAGGATTTGCGGATGGCGGCCTATTCGCTGGGGCGGCTGCTCGGCCGGGTCGATGTAGAGGACGTCCTTGACGTGATCTTCCGGGAGTTCTGCATCGGTAAGTAGGGGACTAAAAGAATATTTCTTCATTCATTCTATTTGCGATGTTTCACGTGAAACAAACTGTCGCCTCGCCCCGTTTTAGCTGTTTCACGTGAAACATGCGTTGGCGGCAAACTTACCGCTTTCGGGATTTCCTCCCGCGCGATAAAACTCCAGCCATGCTTACCCGGCCAGACTCATTCGACGTCATCGTCATCGGCGGCGGCCATGCCGGCTGTGAGGCCGCCAGCGCCTCCGCGCGCATGGGCGTCCGTACGGCGCTGGTGACCCATCGTTTTGCAACCATCGGCGCGATGTCCTGCAACCCCGCGATCGGGGGTCTCGGCAAGGGTCACTTGGTCCGCGAGGTCGATGCGCTGGATGGTCTGATGGGCCGGGTCGCCGATGCCGGGGGCATCCAGTTTCGCATGCTCAACCGGCGCAAGGGTCCGGCGGTGCGCGGGCCGCGGGCCCAGGCCGACCGCAAGCTTTACGCGGCCGCCATGCAGGCCGCGATCCGGGAGACTGCAAACCTCAGCGTGATCGAGGGTGAGGCGGACGAGCTCGTTATCTCTAATGGCCGGGTCACCGGCATTTGCCTGGCCGATGGCCGGGAGCTATCCGCCGGCGCCGTGGTGATAACGACCGGGACCTTCCTGCGCGGGCTGATCTATCTCGGCGAAAAGAATTGGCCCGCTGGCCGCGTCGGCGAGGCCCCAGCGTTGGGGCTCTCGAAGTCCTTCGAGGCCGCTGGCTTTACGCTGGGGCGGCTGAAGACCGGGACCCCGCCGCGGCTCGATGGCACGACGATCGATTGGTCGGCCGTCGAAATGCAGCCGGGCGACGATCCGCCCGAGCCGTTTTCGGTCATGACCGGGAAGATAACGACGCGCCAGATCCAGTGCGGCATCACCCGCACCACAGCGGCCACCCATGAGGTGATCCGGGCCAACGTCCATCGCTCGCCGATGTATTCCGGTCAGATCAAGAGCACCGGTCCACGCTATTGCCCGTCGATCGAGGACAAGATCGTCCGCTTCGGCGACCGTGACGGTCATCAGATTTTTCTCGAGCCGGAGGGGCTCGACGATTCCACCGTCTACCCCAACGGCATTTCGACCTCGCTTCCGGAAGAGGTGCAGCTCCAGATCCTGGCCTCGATTCCGGGGCTGGAGCGCGTGCGGATGGTCCGCCCGGGCTACGCCATCGAATACGATCACGTCGACCCTCGCGAACTCGATCCCACCTTGCAGACTAGGCGCCTGCGAGGCCTGTTCCTGGCCGGACAGATCAACGGCACTACGGGCTATGAAGAGGCGGCGGCGCAGGGGCTTGTCGCGGGCCTCAATGCGGCCTTGGCCGCCGGCGGCTCCGAGCCGATCGTGTTCGACCGCGCCGACGGCTATCTCGGTGTCATGATCGACGATCTCGTGACCCGCGGCATCACCGAGCCGTATCGGATGTTCACCTCGCGGGCCGAATACCGGTTGACCCTGCGCGCCGATAATGCCGACCAGCGCCTGACTGATAAGGGGATCGCGCTGGGCTGCGTAGGGCAGGCACGTTCGCAGCACCACGGTGCCAAGATGGCGGCCCTGAATGCCGCAAAGGCCCTGGCGAAATCGCTGACGCTGACGCCGAACGAAGCCGCCCGATATGGCTTGGCGCTGAATAAGGATGGCCAGCGACGGTCGGCCTTTGAACTCCTGGCCTATCCGGAGATCGGGTGGTCCGAGATCCGCGCCATCTGGCCCGAGCTGTCGGCCATTGAACCAGGGATCGCGGTCCATCTCGAGATCGACGCCAAGTACGACGTCTATCTCAAGCGGCAGACCGCCGACGTCGATGCCTTCCGGCGCGATGAGGGGCTGATCCTTGCGGATATCGACTACAGCGCGGTGCCGGGACTTTCCAACGAGGCCCGCTCAAAGCTTGAAGTCGCGCGGCCGCACACCGTAGGGCAGGCGGGTCGGCTCGATGGCATAACGCCGGCCGCGCTCGGCATCCTGGCGGCCTATCTGCGACGGGAAGCCCGACGAAAAACTTCGGCCCTCGCGTAGGGGACTGTTTCACGTGAAACAAGGCGCTACGGTCCAATGCCCAATGCTTCGATAGAGATCGGAACGCCAGCGCCAGGCCACGATAAGGCCGAGGCGCTGAAGCTCACCCCTGTTTCACGTGAAACAGAGCTGCGACTCGATCGCTATCTCGATCTGCTCCGGCAGTGGCAGGCCAAGACCAATCTGGTGGCACCATCGACCCTTCCAAATCTGTGGACGCGTCACGTCGCCGATTCGCTGCAGCTCCTCGCCATCGCGCCGTCCGCCAGGATATGGGTCGACCTCGGCAGCGGCGGAGGATTTCCCGGCGTGGTCCTCGCCTGCGCCCTGGCGGAAACAGCCGGCGCGATGGTCCATCTGGTGGAGCGCAACGCGAAGAAGGCGGCCTTCCTGCGCGAGGCGTTGCGAATCACCCAATCGCCCGGCACGGTTCACCTCGCCGACATCGGGGATATTGTGGATAGAATCGCTGGCCCCGTCGATTGCGTCACCGCCCGGGCGGTCGCTCCGCTACACCAGCTCATCGGCTTTGCGGAACCGCTGGTGAAACGGGGCGCAAAAGCCCTGTTTCTCAAAGGCCAAGATGTAGAGGCCGAATTGACCGAGGCCACTAAATATTGGAAGATCG
Source organism: Bradyrhizobium sp. (assembly GCA_049582465.1). Lineage (GTDB taxonomy): Bacteria > Pseudomonadota > Alphaproteobacteria > Rhizobiales > Xanthobacteraceae > Bradyrhizobium. The sequence goes on from JBAUUA010000458.1 coordinate 6,805, forward strand.
AACCGCAGCTGCATTCCAGTCGCACCGGTGGACACGGCTGGATCGTCGAACTCGACCACATCGAGCGACGTGATCCGTCCGCCAAAGCTTATGGCACCCGCGCATGACCGTAATTGATCAAATTTATCAAGAGGATAAGGCGCCAACCCTGCCCGGCCATCCGCGCATCCTGGCGCTGGCCAATCAGAAGGGCGGCGTCGGCAAGACCACCACCGCGATCAATCTCGGCACCGCGCTCGCGGCAATTGGAGAGCGCGTGCTGATCGTCGATCTCGATCCGCAGGGCAACGCCTCCACCGGTCTCGGCATCG
>JBAUUA010000459.1:0-2211 GCA_049582465.1 Bradyrhizobium sp.
CTCCATGCGGTCGGGCCGACCCTCAGGCTGCTGATGCTGCCGCTCCTGCTCTACCATTGCGAACGCTCGCCGCGCGGCATGTCGGTTTTCATCGCTTTTCTGTCCTCGTGCCTGCTGCTGATGGCGGTTTCGGTGGTGGTCGCTTTCGACCCCAATCTTTCGCTCAAGCTGTATTTTTCGCACGAGATCTCTCTGCCGGCCTCCGGGATCGCCGTCAAGAATTACATCGACCAAAGCCAGGAATTCATGCTGTGCGCGGTGGCGCTCGCCTATCCCGTCATGGCGTTGCTGCGAACCAACAGAATTTGGCAGGCAGTGCTGTTCGCGGCGATCGCCCTGAGCTTTCTGGCCAACATGATGTTCGTGGTCATCTCGCGCACGGCGCTGGTGACGATGCCGATCATGCTCGCGGTGTTCGCGCTGCTGCATCTGCGATTGCGTATGGCGATCGTCGCGTTGTGCGCCGCTGTCGTGCTTGCGGCGCTGGTCTGGAATGTATCTCCGCATTTGCGCGGCACCGTCGGGAAATTCTACGCGGATTATCAGGAGAGCAATTCCTATGGCAATATCTCGGGCATGGGCTCGCGGCTCGAATTCTGGAAGAAATCGCTGCGCTTCTTCGCCGCCGCGCCCGTGATCGGGCACGGCACCGGGTCCACGCGCGGCCTGTTCGAAGAGGCCGCGGTCGGTCAGGTCGGCGTCCGCGCCGAGATTACCTCAAACCCGCATAATCAGACCCTGAACGTGGCGGTGCAGTGGGGCGTGATCGGCGTCGTTCTGCTCTATGCGATGTGGCTGGTGCATCTGCTGCTGTTTCGCGGCGACAGCCTGGCCGCCTGGATCGGATTGCTGGTGGTGGTGCAGAATGTCTCCACCTCGCTGTTCAATTCGCACCTGTTCGATTTTCAGGAAGCCTGGATGTACGTGCTCGGCGTCGGCGTGGCCGGCGGCATGGTGCTGCGGGCGAGGCGGGACGGCGGCTTTACGACCGGTCCTTGAGCGGCGGCGTGCCCCTCGTGCGCGTGCTGATCGCGACGGTGGCGACGACGGCGGAGGCGAACAGCATGATCTGCGGCGTGATGGTCTCGCCGTTGAAGAGGGCCGCGAGCGCGAAGGTGATGAAGGGTTGCAGCAATTGCACCTGCGATACCCGCGCGATGCCGCCCATCGCCATTCCGGCATTCCAGGCGAAGAACCCGACCCATTGCGAGAACACCGCCACATAAAGCACCGCGAGCCACGGCTTCAGGGCGATGTGGGTGAGGTCCGCCGGCATGGTCAGCGCCGCCATGGGAAGCGAGATCGGGAGCGCCATCACCAATACCCAACTGATGACCTCCCATCCCGGCATCTCGGCGGTGAGCCGGCCGGAGAAGGCATAGCCGACGGCCGACACGGCGACGGCGGCGAACAGCAGGAGGTCGCCGGCCGAGAGCGCGCCGCCGCCCTGGCGCAGTGCGAACGCGATCACCAGCACGGCTCCGGCGACGGAAGCGATCCAGAACAGCGGCCTCGGCCGTTCATGGGTGATGAGGACGGCGACCAGCGCGGTAGCGATCGGCAGCACGCCCAGCACCACGCCGCCATGCGAGGCGTCGACCGTCTGCACCGCGAGCGCCATCAGCAACGGAAACAGGATGCTGACGCAGAGCATCGCGATCGCCAACTGCAGCCACAGATGGCGCGGCGGCAACGGCCGGCGCAGCACGACCAGCAGCGCCAGCGAACAAAGCCCCGCGATCGCGGTTCGCATCGCGGTCACGGCAAGCGGATCGATCGCCGACACCGCAATGCGCGTCGCCGGCAGCGTGCCGCCGAAGATCGCCATGCCGACGAAACCCAGCACCAGGCCGAGGCGCTCGCGCGACAAAACGTGGGAGGATTCGTGCGACAAAGAGGGGGAGGACATGACGCGAGAGGTAGCGAATTTGCGCGCGGTCGTACAGCGCTCGACCGCCATGCATGGCGGCCATGCGTGAGGGAGCCGAAGGGCCCATCAGTGTACGCCGAGGCTGCTCCAGACGAGGCCCGCGCCGGAGACAAACAACAGCCCGAGCACGACATCCCTGAAATTCTGATCACTTAACGCATGATAGGTTCGCGCGCCGATCCAGGCGCCGAGCAGGGTGGCCGGAAAGGCCATCGCGGCGAGCCAAAGCACTTCGACGCCGACGAAGCCGGTGCCCGCCTGCAGGCACAGCGACGCCGTCA
>JBAUUA010000460.1:0-2467 GCA_049582465.1 Bradyrhizobium sp.
TGGATTGCCCAGCAGAACGAGCCCTATGATTTCCTGGTCCAGAGTTCGACGTGGAAGATCGGCGCCGTCGCAATCTCCATCCTTCGCCGGCAATACGACAAGACCTATGTCGCGGCCGCCTTCACCAACAACGGCCGCGCGGTCACGCTGAATTTCATCCTCGTCAACGGCCGCGACGGCTGGGTGATTTCCGACGTCGAGAGCCCGCATGATTCCTTGCGAATGTTTCTCGCGCAGTATCGGAATTGACTCATCGATTGGCGCAGGCCCGTGCATATGCGTTGCGTTCGCCGGGGCGCAGTCCGCCGGCGGTCGCGTCATCGAGGCATTTGCTGAACCGTTCGCCAAAGGAAGGCTGCGGCGCGGGCGCATAATTGCGCTGCGGCAGCGCATCCAGTTGCGGGATCGCCGGCACTTCGATCTTCGGCGGGGGTGGCGGCTGCGGCAACGGCGGATTGAACTGCGAGCCGCCGGGCGGAATGACCTGCGCGGAAGCTGCACCTGCGAAAACGAGCGCGGCAGCGACCGCGCCAATGATCGATGCGTGTTTCATGCGAAGTATGTCGTGACGTCAACGGCAAACCGCAAATAAACTATTCTTCAGGCGCATTCTCGATCGGATCGAAACGGTCGGCCTCGAGGCCGAGCAGGTTCCAGGATTGCAGCATGTGCGGCGGCAGCGGCGCGGTGACGTCGATGACGCCGCCGCGCGGATGCGGGATCACGATCCGCCGCGCCAACAGATGCAGCCGCTTCTGCAGGCCGCCCGGCAGTTCCCAATTCTCCTTGTTGAAATACTTGGGATCGCCGACGATGGCGTGACCGATATGGGCCATATGCGCGCGCAGCTGATGGGTCCGCCCGGTGACCGGCTTCAGCGACACCCAGGCCAGCTTCTGCGCCGAGGTCTCCACCACCGCGTAATAGGTCACGGCGTGGCTCGCGCCCTCGTCGCCATGCGCGGCGATGCGCATGATGGTGTCGTCCTCGTTCTCTTCCTTGGCGAGATAGGTCGAAATGCGGCCCTGCTTCGGCTTCGGCACGCCCGCCACCATCGCCCAGTAGATCTTGCGCGCCGAGCGATGCCGGAACGATCCGGTCAGCGCGGTCGCGGCGAAGCGCGTCTTCGCCACCAGCAGACAGCCCGCGGTATCCTTGTCGAGCCGGTGCACCAGCCGCGGCTTCTGGCCCTTGGCGTCGCGCATCACCTCGAGCATGTCGTCGACATTTCGCGTGATGCCGGAGCCGCCTTGCACGGCGAGCCCCGCCGGCTTGTTCAGCACCATGACGTCGGCGTCCTCGAACAGGATCATGTCCTTGAGCGTTTGAAGCGTCTTGTTCGCGGCTTCCGAGAGTTCACCGGCGACCTTCGGCGCATCGAGCCTCAGCGGCGGAATCCGTACGCTCTGCCCCTCCTCCAGCCGGTCCTTGCTGTCGGCGCGCTTGCCGTTCACCCGCAGCTCGCCTTTGCGGACGATGCGCTGGATGTGGGAGAACGACAGACCGGGAAAGCGCGCCTCGAGAAAGCGGTCGACCCGCATGTTGTTCTCGTCCGCCGTCACCACCACGGTCTGGACCTTGGTCGGCAGCGGCGGCGGCTCGACGACGGGTTTGGCGGGTTCGGGCACGAAAGGCTGTGGTTTCGCAGGCCGGGGCGCCGTAAAGCGCGCAGGCTTGCCGCCCGGGCGATGCGCCTGCGAGCGTTCAGCCTGCGAGCCCCGGTACGGAGTGGCGCCCTTCGGGCGATCGCCCCGGGGCTTCAGAGGTCTCTTGATGCGACGGCTCATGATGCTTTTCCAAACTTGCGCGGCGTCGACCGGCCTGCACGACGTGGCAGTGCCGCAATTTTCGCACCAACTTCACTTTCCGCGAGACGCAACTCGTAGAGTTGCTGCAAATTCATCCAGAACTGCGGCGCCGTGCCAAACCAGTGCCCAAGACGCAGCGCCGTGTCGGCTGTGATGCCGCGCTGGCCGTGAATAATGCCTGTGATGCGATTGACGGGCACATCGATCTGGCGCGAGAGTTCGGCAGCCGTGATGCCAACCTCGCGCAATTCTTCGGCAAGATGCTCACCGGGGTGGATGGGAGTACGGGGCATGATGGTCTTCCTTTAATGATAATCGACGATCTCCACGTCCACGGGGCCGGGCGATCCTTCAGGCCACCGAAAGCAGATCCGCCATTGATCGTTGATGCGAATCGAAAACTGTCCGGCACGGTCGCCCTTGAGCGCTTCCAGCCGGTTGCCCGGCAGCGCCGCCAAATCGCCGAGGCTCGTCGCTGCCTCGAGCCGGTCAAGACGCATCTCAGCCTGCCGCGCGAAGCCCGAGAACTCCCTGACATGTCGTCCGGAGGCAAACCGCTCGGTGGCCTTGTCCCGATAACTGACAATCACGATGCAAATACGCTAGCAGCATTTATGACTTACGTAAATAGTAAATCGGACGCCGTTAGCATCTCCTAG
>JBAUUA010000461.1:0-2467 GCA_049582465.1 Bradyrhizobium sp.
CGCGTCGAACAATGCACCTGATAGCCGACGCCGCCGACGTCGAGGATGACAAAATCCTCGCCGTAGGAATCGATCAGGCCCTTGAGCTTGCCGATCATACCTCGACCACCCTCAGCCTCAGGGTGGCGCTACTGCGATGGTGGGCATGCGTGATGGCGATCGCCAGCGCGTCGGCGGCGTCGGGGGATTTCGGTTCGGCCCTGGGCAGCAGGATCTTCAGCATCACCATGATCTGGTTCTTGTCGGCATGGCCGGCGCCGACCACGGTTTTCTTGACCTGGTTGGGCGCGTATTCCGCGACCGAGATTCCGAACATCGCCGGCGCCAGCATGGCGACGCCGCGGGCCTGGCCGAGTTTCAGGGTGGCGACGCCGTCCTTGTTGACAAAGGTCTGTTCGACCGCGGCTTCCGCCGGCTTGAAATCGCCGAGCACGGCGGCAAGCCCCTCATGAATGGCCAGGAGGCGGCTTGCCAACGGCAGGCTGTCGGACGGTTCCACCGAGCCGCAGCCGACGAATACCAGCCGGTTGCCGTCGACCTCGATCACGCCCCAGCCGGTGCGGCGCAGGCCCGGATCGATGCCGAGAATACGGACGGGATGGCGAATCGGCGGAGGTGTCATGAGGTATTGATAACGCCGGAGCGGGGTCTGCGAAACATCTACCGGTCGTCGTACCCCGCGAAAGCGGGGTATCCAGTTAGCCGAGGCTGCTCGATTCCGCCGCAACAGCTCTGGAATACTGGATCGCCTGGTCGAGCCGGGCGACGACAGCAGCGCTGGAATCACGCGCCCATCTTGGCCATCAGTGCGTCCGACACCTCGAAATTGGCATAGACGTTCTGGACGTCGTCGTGCTCGTTCAGAAGGTCGATCAGCTTCAAGAGCTTCTCGCCGGTCTCGTCGTCCACCGGCACGGTGTTGTGCGGCTTCCAGGTCAGCGCCGCCTTGCGCGGTTCGCCGAATTTCGCCTCCAGCGCCTTTGCCACCTCACGAAAGGTCTCCGGCGAGGCGTAGACCTCGTGGCCATTCTCGCTCGACGCCACGTCGTCGGCGCCGGCCTCGATCGCCGCATCCAACATCGCGTCGTCGGACGCCACCTTGGCGTCGTATTCGATGATCCCGGTGCGGTCGAACATGAAAGAGACCGAATTGGTTTCGCCGAGATTGCCGCCGGACTTGGTGAAAAAGGACCGGATATCGGACGCCGCGCGATTGCGGTTGTCAGTCAGCGCCTCGACGATGACGGCGACGCCGCCAGGGCCATAGCCCTCATAACGGATTTCGTCGTAGTTCTCGCTGTCGCCGCCGCTTGCCTTCTTGATCGCACGCTCGATCGAGTCCTTGGACATATTCTCCTGGCGAGCAGAGGTGATCGCGGCGCGCAGCCGCGCATTCATGCTCGGGTCGGGCTGGCCCATCTTGGCCGCGACCGTGATTTCGCGCGCCAACTTGCCGAACAATTTCGACTTCTGGGCGTCCTGCCGCCCCTTGCGGTGCATGATGTTCTTGAATTGGGAATGTCCGGCCATGCGGTTTCTTTCGGGGATTCGTCCGGGATGTCTTGGATGGAAGGCGCGGCCTTATAGGCCGCCGATTGGCTAAAATCAAAGATTTACAGGCGTTTTCGGTATAGCGGTACAGTCCACTGCCTTCTTATGAGGCAATTATTAACCATGATTTCACGCCCGAATGCCAAGATGACGGCCTCATTACAAGTTCCGAAGAGAGGCTCATGGCGTTCGGTTTTTCTCAAAAGCATCCGCAGGAAGCGGCTGCTCCGGTCGTCGCGCCGCAGCCGGTGCAGCCTGCGGCTGTGGAAGGTGACGCGGACCTTTCGGAACGTGATTCCGCGAAGGAAATTCTCGAACTGCTCGAACTCGAACTGGGCGCGATGATCCGCCAGCTCGAGCGCGCGGCCCATTCGGTGGCTGGCGGCGCCGAGGCAACAGCGGCGACGCTCTCCACCATCCGCCAGCGCACCGATGCGCTGACCGGGCGCACCAGCGCCGCGCAGTCGACCGCGACCACGTTTTCGCTGGCCGCCGACAAATTCACCCATTCGGCCGAAGGCATCGGCTCCCAGGTCCGCGACGCGAGCCAGCTTGCCGATCAGGCTTCCGCCGCCGCCCGCGAAGCCAGCGCCAATGTGGATCGCCTGCGCGAATCCTCGGCCGCCATCGGCAATGTCGTCAACCTGATCGCGCAGATCGCCCGGCAGACCACGCTCTTGGCGCTCAACTCCACCATCGAGGCGGCGCGCGCCGGCGCCGCCGGCCGCGGCTTTGCGGTGGTGGCCACCGAGGTCAAGGCACTCGCCGTGCAGACCCAGCACGCCACCGAGGAAATCACCAAGAAGATCGACGCGCTGCAAAAGGATGCCGCGGGTTCGGTCGACGCCGTGCACCGGATCGCGGTCGCGATCGAGGCAATCCGCCCGGTGTTCGAAAACGTCAACGGCGCGGTGGC
>JBAUUA010000462.1:0-8980 GCA_049582465.1 Bradyrhizobium sp.
CCGGTAGCCCGAGGACGCATTGGACAGAGATCAGGAAATTGCATCCGAGGCGCTTAGGTGAGAAGAGTTTCAAGATGCCCGACCTGTTTCTGGATTGCGTCGTCCAAGTCAGCTTGTTGTGGCAATCGGCTTTCTGCATAGTCTCGTTTCCCTGCAAAAACGACGTTACAAGCTGCAGCCGTCGGGTCGTCAACTGTTTGCGGGCTGCCACTCAACCCTCGCCCTTCGGTCAAATTTTTACAAGCGAGAAATATTGTCGGTTTACATCAAGATAGCTGTTACATCAGCAAGGGTTCGGAATGGCTCAGTTTTCGGTCTGCGTAAGAGGCGCGCGCTGGCTCCACGATCCATTTCGAAGGTGGAGCGTGTGGACCGAGGCTCGCATTTGTCACGCCCTGCATTGCCCCTAAGTTGGTGCGTTCTTCTCGATCGCTTCGTAGGCGTTTTCGAGCTTCTCATTGTTACTTTGGGCTTTGTGACCCCGTGCATGGCCTCAAGCGCGATGTCGGATAGGTCACCCTCATAAACGACTGGTGCGTCTTTGATCAGGCTCAATCGCTCGACTTTAAGGTGAGGCTGCACGATCCGCTTCAGGAAATAGCCGGATCCGCCATTTCCCAACACGTGTTGCAATGCCTTCTAGCGGCAGACGTGGACGTTGTGCCTGCCTTGTTGCGGACAGCGAGCGTGCAGTCAGTTGGTCTTCACCTGTGAATGCGCGTGCTGACCGTCGACCGGCTGGTCAGCGGCGCTGATGACGCTTCCACTCGCGATGACGATCAGAAGGACCCTGCCAACTCTGCGTCCATACGGAGCCTACCATCAATAAAATCGATATTAAGTGGTGACACTTTTCGTTTGTCAAAGTTAATTGCGGGCATAGGTTGATGACGACGTCAGCATGCCGGTCAGTGCATCGGCGGCGAAGCGCAACGGTGGGAGACGCCGATGACAACAGTATCGTTTCGGACATCTGAACTGGCTGCTTCTCTGCTCAGAACGTTTGGCCAGGTCATAGACATTCGTTCGCGTTGGGTTAGCTCTGAAAATATCGGCAACGATAGGTCATCGCTTCTACGGCTTGCGCCTGTCGATGAAGAACACCTCCGGCCCGTTAATACCCATTCGGCGTAGTCGCCCGCGCCCCTGAGAGGGCGCAACACCCTGCTTCAACCGTCCTTGATACGACGGCAGGCCCTTAATTGGAGCGCGAGTCTGTTGTCGTTGGTGCGGGGCTGCGCCTCAGACCTCGAGCAGCCAAAAGCCCCGATCGTCGGCTCAGTGTCCCAACGTACAAAAAGGGAGATCCCGCATGTATCAAAGAATTCTCTTGGCTTTCGACGGCTCACCCGATGGTCGCGAAGCTCTCGCTCAAGTTGAGACCTTGGCATCAGCGAGTGGTGCGACGGTTCATCTTCTTGCGATCATAGACCCCTCCGAAAGCATGCTTATCGTCGAGGCAATGTCTTTCATCCCAGACAATCAACGATTTGTAATCCAGGCAGTGCTTGACGAGGGCTTGAGGCGTTTACAAGGCGCTGGATGTACTGCAATCAGCGAACTCAAGTACGGCAAGCCAACGGAACAGATAATTCTGTCCGCAAGAGAGATAGACGCGGATTTGATCGTTATCGGACATCGAGATCAGGGGACGCTTGCGCGCTGGTTGAATGGCTCGGTAGGCGAATTAATCTTGCACCAACCGCCATGCAGCGTGCTCGTCGCCGTAAAGCCCGAGCGAAGGATGATTAACGTCACGCCGCTTCAACAGCCGACGGCGCGGGCGAAAAGATGAACGTCATATTGAAAAGCCAAAGTCTGTCGGCTCTCTTGCCAGTGCGGCAGCCTTCATCCAAGCCTCCGGCTCAGGGGGATGGCCTTGAGCCACGGCTCGTCCTTCTTGGGGCTTTGAGGTTGCCGAGGATGACGTGAAGCTGGCGGTCTGGAGAAGCCGCGGTGACGCGGTTCATGAAATCGGGAAGCGCGACGCCGCAACGCCCTTCCAAGTGGCTCCGGCAATCGAAGCTTCGCCCGCACTGTTACACTCCTTCCGCGGACGATTGAGTTGGGCTATAATTGAATACTTCTGATGCGGAATTGCCATGATCGTACCCGAGAAAGCAACCGCGAAAGACGTTGCACTGGACAAAACCGGCAGCAACTCACCTCCCGGATTCACTAGGGAGCAAGAACTTGCCGCGCTGCGCGACATGCTACTGATCCGACGGTTTGAGGAGAAGGCAGGCCAACTCTACGGCATGGGCGCGATCGGCGGCTTCTGCCACCTCTATATCGGCCAGGAAGCTGTCGTGGTCGGCATGCAGATGGCGCTGAAGGGAGGCGACCAAGTCATCACCGGCTACCGCGATCACGGCCATATGCTCGCGTGCGGCATGGATGCCAAGGGCGTCATGGCGGAGTTGACGGGGCGGCGCGGCGGCTATTCCAAGGGAAAGGGCGGCTCCATGCACATGTTTAGTGTGGAGAAGCATTTTTACGGTGGCCATGGCATTGTCGGCGCCCAGGTCTCGCTTGGGACGGGCTTGGCCTTTGCCAACCGCTATCGCGGCAATGACTCCGTGAGCCTCACCTATTTCGGCGATGGAGCTGCAAACCAAGGTCAGGTCTATGAGAGCTTCAATATGGCGGCGCTCTGGAAACTGCCGGTCGTCTATGTGATCGAGAACAACCGCTATGCCATGGGCACCTCAGTATCGCGCGCGTCCGCGCAGACCGATTTTTCCAAACGCGGCGTCTCCTTCAACATCCCGGGCAAGCAGGTCGACGGCATGGACGTCCGCGCCGTGAAGGTCGCGGGTGACGAGGCAATCGCCTGGTGCCGGGAGGGCAACGGACCCTATATCCTGGAAATGCAGACCTACCGCTACCGCGGTCACTCAATGTCGGATCCCGCAAAATATCGAACGCGCGAAGAGGTGGAAAAAATTCGCCACGATCAGGATCCGATCGAACAGGTGCGCAACCGGCTGTTAGCGACGAGGGTGAGCGAGCAGGAATTGAAGGCAATAGATGCCGAGGTTCGCGAGATCGTTAACGCCGCCGCGGATTTCGCCCAACGCGATCCCGAACCCGACACGTCTGAACTCTACACTGACGTTTACCGCTGAAGCGCGCAATCTTTTGCGGTGATGGCTGCACCGTCGCCCAACATGGAGAACGATGACCTTGGTTTAGCTAGACATAATCCGCCCGAGCCCGGTTAGCGGCTGACGCAAAACGCTTAGCTATAGTTCCCGCGATTTGCCGCCTACCGGAACAACAAACGTCCTCGTTCCTGCCAAGCACACGCCGGGGTCTCGACATTGAGGATGTCTTGGTGCGGTAAGTCCGGACTTCAGCCGCAACGTGGTGGGAGCAAGCACGCTAAGGCAACCGAAGCGGCAGTAGAGAGGGGTGGCCATGTGCGGTTGAAGGCTCGTCGGTTTGTGCGCGTATCACGTTCGGCACAGCGCGATGCTGCTCGTTACCTTCCCAGGGATCGGCCTGGCCAGCGTCAGTGCCCTCCGCCGAAACTCCGCCGCCGCCAAGGAGCAAAGTCCCTTACCGAGCCGCTTTAGGCATCGAGAACTGCGCAAATTTTACGTTACATTGGCGGCCGCAACACTCTGCGCTAGGTAGGCTTGTCTACCGCTATGAACCAGATCAGGACGGCACCGCACGGTCCGGAATGGCCGGACAAGCGGAGATCCACTATCGCAACCGGCGGCGTTGCTGCACGCGTTCGGACGGATTGTCGCATGCTGTTCGCTCTGCCGGGCGCCGGATGGTGGATTATAGCGTCGCGGCGGCTCGTCGTGCGAGCACTGGACATCGCTGTAGTTTGACATTCCGGACAAAGCCCCTATCTATTAAACATCATGTTTAGGTTGGCGAGCTTTTGTCGTGGCCTGCAACGCGCAGGTAACCTGATCGCGGGCAATTAGCCCCCGAGTTCAGCGCGCGCCGTCGTATCCCGAACTCGGGGCATCTCACCAACACAGCTAAACCTCTCCGATCCGCGGTGGTCGGCGAGTGACGAGTGCATGAACCCTCGGGTGACTACCGCGACGCTCTCTCGACGGGGGGCCTTCCGACTGAAGCGACGCCATTCGACTGCAGAACTATAGGAGACAACAATGTTGATACATCAGAACACTGGCGCGGCAGCCAAGCACCTGAAGCCTCCCATCACGCTGACGGCCAGCGACCACGAGCGGCTCTCCGGCCTCGTGCGCGCGGCGATGAACAACATGCCTGACCTGGCCTCTGGGCTCGCCGACGAAATCGAGCGTGCGCACGTCATAGAAAAAGGCCGGCATCCGATCGACGTGGTTTCCATGGGCTCCGAAGTGAGGTTCCGCGACGACACGAGCGGTAGAATCCAAAAGGTATTCCTTGTCTATCCGGGTCAGGCTGACATCTCGCAGGACAAGATTTCTGTGCTGACACCGATCGGAACCGCTCTGGTTGGACTTCAGGTGGGGTCTTCCATAACGTGGGAAACACGGACCGGTGAGCTTAAGCGGCTTACCGTGCTTGAGGTGCGTGAGGCGCAGCCGGCCTGAGCGTTGCGCCTCACGTCGGCAAGCAGCGCTTGGCGAGATCGCGCCACGCGGCCTCGACCCGATAGGCGTGGCGGGCGTGCGAATTGAAGATGAGGAGTGCTCCCGGCAGACGGCGGAAACGTTTTTGGCCGTGCAGCAGGCTTCGAGACCTCCCTCTGGCGCGCGAGCGCTCGCAACGGAGCGGCCGACCTGGCATAATTGGCTGCTCTGCCACGGAAAGCGGAAGCTGCTCGCGCGCAAATAGATCAGCGCGAGAGGGAAGCCCTGGATCAGACGGAGGGTCACATGGACAGCTTTGGAGCCGCCGCGGAATTGCAGGTCCGCGATCGCCGATACGCGATGTATCGCCTCGCCGCGCTGGAGCGGCACGGCTTCGAGATCTCGCGCCTGCCCTATTCGCTGCGCATCCTGCTGGAAAACCTGTTGCGCACCGAGAACGGCTCCTCGGTCAGCCGGGACGACATCGAGGCGCTTGCGGGTTGGAAACCGGGCTCGCCCGAACGCACTGAGATCGCGTTTCAGCCGGCTCGCGTTCTGCTCCAGGATTTTACCGGCGTGCCCGCGATCGTCGATCTCGCGGCGATGCGTGACGCCATGGTCCGGCTCGGCGGCGATCCGTCCAGAATCAATCCGCTGCAACCGGTCGAATTGGTGATCGACCATTCGATCCAAGCCGACGCCTTCGGAGTTCCGGAGGCCATGCGGATCAACCAGCGGCTCGACTACCAACGCAACGGTGAGCGCTACGCGTTTCTCAAATGGGGCCAGCAGGCCTTCGAGAATTTCCGCGTGGCGCCGCCCAACAGCGGCATCTGCCACCAGGTCAATATCGAATATCTCGCCCGCGTAGTCTTCGGGGCGGAGGAAGGTTCGAGCGGCGGCGCGAACGCGCTTGCCTATCCAGACACGCTGGTGGGAACGGACTCGCACACGCCGATGGTGAACGGCCTCGGCGTGCTCGGCTGGGGAGTCGGCGGGATCGAGGCCGAGGCCGCGATGCTCGGCCAGCCAGTCTCCATGCTCATCCCGGAGGTGACGGGTTTCAAGCTGACCGGCAAACTGCGCGATGGCGCGACCGCGACCGACCTCGTCCTCACCGTGACGCAGATGCTGCGCAAGAAAGGCGTGGTGGGGCGCTTCGTCGAATTCTACGGTCCAGGCATCGGGAACGTACCGGTCGTGGACCGCGCGACGATCGGCAACATGTCGCCTGAATACGGATCGACATGCGCGATCTTCCCAGTCGATCACCTCACCCTCGACTACTTGCGTCTGACCGGGCGCCCGGAGGCGCGCATCGCTCTCGTCGAGGCGTATATGAAAGAACAGGGCCTATTCCACCACAGCGGCGTGCCGGAACCAGTTTTCAGCGACACGCTTGAACTCGATCTGAGCGAGATCGAGCCGAGCATCGCCGGCCCCGGCCGGCCGCAGGATCGCATTCCGCTGCGCCGGGCTAAGGAGGCTTTCGCGGCTTCTCTGCCCTCGCTTCTCCCGCCCGAGCCACGCCGGTCGCAGAAGGGTGCTGACGCCCGCACCTCGCCCGAGGAACGGCTCCACGTGTGGGGCGAATCGTCCAGTGATCACGTGTCCTCCATGCCGACCGTGGGCGGCGCCGAAGCGCTGGACCATGGCTCCGTCGTGATCGCGGCGATCACCAGTTGCACCAACACATCAAACCCCTCCGTTATGCTGGCTGCCGGGCTGCTCGCCAAACGCGCGGTGGAACGCGGACTCCATCGGCGACCCTGGGTGAAGACCTCGCTCGCGCCTGGGTCGCGCGTCGTCACGGCCTATTACGAGCGAGCCGGCCTCATGGCCTATCTCGAACGGCTCGGTTTCAACCTCGTCGGCTACGGCTGCACCACCTGCATCGGCAATTCAGGGCCGCTTCCGGCGGAGATCTCTGAGGAGATAAACCGCAAGAAGCTCGTCGTCGCGGCGGTCCTTTCGGGAAACCGCAACTTCGAGGGACGCATTCACTCCGAAGTGCGCGCCAATTACCTGATGTCGCCGCCGCTCGTCGTGGCCTTCGCGCTCGCGGGACGCATCACGATCGATCTTGAGAGCGAGCCGCTCGCGCACGATCCGCAAGGCAATCCGGTCTTCCTGCGCGACCTCTGGCCGAGCCAGGACGAGATCCAGCGGACCATTCGCGAGGCGACCGGTTCGGAGCTCTATCGCGAGAATTACCATGAGATTTTCGCCGGCGACGAGGAGTGGCGCACCCTCGAGGCCCCCTCCGGGCACATTTATCGGTGGGACCCGCACTCCACCTACGTGCGCAGCCCGCCCTTTTTCACTGAGATGACGCGCGAGAGGCCGGCACAAATTCCGGAGATCCAGAGGGCGCGCGTGGTTGCGGTGTTCGACGACAGCATCACCACTGACCACATCTCACCGGCCGGAACGATCCAGGAGAAATCTCCAGCGGGCGCGTATCTCTTCGGCCAAGGCGTCGCGCCCAGGGACTTCAACTCGTACGGAGCGCGGCGGGGCAATCACGAGGTGATGGTGCGCGGCACCTTCGCCAATGTGCGCATTCGCAACCGGCTCGCGCCCGGCACCGAGGGCGGATACACCACGTATCTGCCGACCGGCGAAGTTATCTCGATCTACGAGGCCAGCCAGCGTTACCTGAGGGACGGCGTGCCGCTCCTCGTCCTCGCCGGAAAGGATTACGGGTCGGGCTCCAGCCGGGACTGGGCCGCTAAAGGTCCCCACTTGCAGGGCGTGCGCGCGGTGATCGCCGAAAGCTTCGAGCGGATTCACCGGTCGAACCTCGTCGGCATGGGCGTGCTGCCGCTCCAATTTGTGGACGGCGCGTCGGTCGCGAGCCTCGGCCTAACCGGGCGCGAGGTGTACGATATCACCGGTATCACCGCGGGAGTGGCGAGCGGTTTTGCGCAGTCGCGCCGCCTTGCCGTCCGCGCCCGCCGTAAGGACGGCAGCGTGATCGAATTCGAAGTGAGCGCCCGCATCGAAACGCCGCAGGAGGTGCTCTACGTGCGCCACGGGGGCATTCTGCAATACGTGCTGCGTCAGCTCCTCGGAGAACGCTCGGAACGCGTACAGGTGCCCGCTCGAAAGCCCCACCCGCTTCCCACAGCCGATCATGACGGGGCGGTGGACGAGGGCTCGATCGAGTCTTTCCCGGCAAGCGATCCGGCCTCCTACACCGGAAGCACGAAACTCTAGCCGCGGCGCCCAGATGCAGAGCCGTCTCGAACTGGGCGGCGCTTTCGTGCGCTCCAATGATGATCGAGAGCAGGGCGACGTTCCCATGGCTTGGTTCAGCAACAGACGCTTCGACGCTCTCAGACAGCGATTGTGGTGCGAGCAGGGGTATGGTCGTGCCCCTTGCTGAGAAGGGGACTGACCAAGCGTTGCTTCCGGAGGATAGATGTAACCAAACCGCGCTGAGCACACGGCCCGAGCTGGGGGTTTGACCGCCCAAGGATCAGCAGCGCCCCCGCGAGAGAGAAAATTAGAGATGGCGCTGCGACGGTATTATGATAGCCCACGCGGGTGGGCTCGGTGGCTCGAGATTCACCGACATAGGCCCGGTTCGGGGTGAGCCCCTCGATCGGCGATATTGCGCGAATTGTCCCCGCGGGTGGAAGCGCTGCAGATAGGCGGGCACCATGGTTGACATGGCATTGGGATGTTCGATGCCGAGGCCAGGCAGCGTGCGTTTTTCGCGAATGGCGGCCTGGCTCACCACGTTTGGCCGCTCCAGCAGGAGCACCTCCTCGGACGTCACCGGTCGAATGGTGCTCGGCAGCGGTGCAACGATTGCCGCCATCACTTTGGCGAGCCAGAAAGGTATTGGGATGTACGACCGGCGCCGACCCGTCCACGACAACGTCATCTCGAGCAGCTCGCGGGGGGTGGCGATGTGCGGACCGCCCAGTTCGTAGATCGTGCCCGGCTTCGCTTTTTCGGTGCTTGCCACCGCAATCGCTGTCGCGACGTCGCCAACGTAGACTGGCTGCAACCGTGTGTATCCACCGCCGATCAGCGGAAGCAAGGGCGACAGGCGCGCCATAGCAGCAAGGCGGTTGAAAAGCTGGTCCTCAGCACCGAAGACGAGCGAGGGTCGCAGAATGACGGCGCTCGGAAACTGATCAAGCACCGCCGCCTCGCCCTCTGCTTTACTGCGCGCGTATTCTCCAGCTTGTATATGCTGAGCGCAGATCGCCGAGATATGGACGAATCTCTTGGCTCCAGCCTCGCGAGCGGCTCTGGCTACCACCCCTGCGCCGACTACGTGGACGCTTTCGAAAGTCTGCAGACCCGCGTTCGCCGGAATGCCGACCAGATTCACGACAACTTCTACGCCTTCAACCGCTCGACGCACGGAGTCGGCGTAACGTACATTAGCCTGTACCGCATGGATCTGGCCGACATCGCCC
>JBAUUA010000463.1:0-3151 GCA_049582465.1 Bradyrhizobium sp.
CTGCTGATCGAGCGCTACGGCTTTCTCGGCGGCATGGGCACGGCGGCAGGCGTGACGAATTTCTGCGGGCTGCACGCCAACGTCCATGGCGAGATGCATCGGGTGGTGCAGGGCATCGCGTCGGAACTGCTTGGGCGGATCGAGCGGATCGGCGGGCTCAACGCGCCGCATCTGATCCTCGGCAAGATCCTGGCGCAGGCCTACGACACCGCGGCCTACAAGATCGCCGCCGACGATCTGCTCGAGAGCCACAAGGTCGATATCCTGTTTCACGCGCTCGGCGCCGGCGTGGCGATGCACGATGAGGCGCGCATCAACGTGCTGTTCGTCGAGACCAAGGCCGGCCGGCAGGCGATTCGCGCCGGCATCTTCGTCGATTGTTCGGGCGACGGCGATCTCGCCGCCTGGGCCGGGGCGCGCTACGAGGTCGGCGATAACGCGGGCAGCATGCTCTATCCCTCCATGATGTTCCGCCTCAACGGCGTCGACCCGGAAAAGGCCGGCGACGCCTGGCGGACGATCCCGGCGCTGATGGAGCAGGCCGAAGCCGCCGGCACGCATTGTTTTCCGCGCAAGGCCGCGATCGTGCGGCCGCAGCGTTCGCCGGTCGAATGGCGCGTGAACTTCACCCAGCTCAAGCGCGGCGACGGCAGCGCGATCAACGGGCTCGAGCCTGACGATCTCACCCGCGGCGAGATCGACGGCCGCCGCCAGGCGATCCAGGCGTTCGAATTCCTGCGCACGGTGCCGGGCTTCGAAAAATCCTACATCGTCGACCTGCCGCCGCAACTCGGCATCCGCGAAACCCGCCGCGTCGTCGGCGGCTACATGCTGTCGGGCGAGGACGTGCTCGGCTGCGCCTCGTTCGACGATTCGATCGGCGTCAACGGCTGGCCGATGGAATCCCATGTCGCGGGCGACGTCGTCTTCAAGTTCCCGCCGATCCCGGAGTCGCGCGGCTTCAATGAATTGCCTTATCGCATGCTGGTTCCCCAGGGCCTCGACAATCTGCTGATGGCCGGGCGCTGCGCCTCGATGACCCATGATGGCCAGTCGGCCGCGCGCGTCTCCGGCGCGTGCTTTGCGATGGGCGAAGCCGCCGGCACTGCCGCGGCGCTGGCGCTTGGTGGCAACACGCCGCCGCGCGACATCGCGGTCGATAAATTGCAGTTGCAATTGAAGCGGCAGGGGGCGTTTATCGGGCGGGATCAGGCCGTGCCCGAAGGGCTGTAGATTTACGTCGTCCCGGCGAAAGCCGGGACCCATACGCCGTGCATTATCCTGGGGCACAACGGCAGAGACCTTCTTTCATAATCACCAACGGTGGTTATGGGTCCCGGCTTTCGCCGGGACGACGATGGAAAACACGCGGAGGAAATGGAATGCCTAAATTTGCGCGGCTTGTACTGGCCGGCCTGCTGGTAATCGCAGCGAGCAGCATTGCGCGGGCCGAGGATTTGCAAAAGGCAAAGATCGGCGTGCTGCGGCTGTCGTCGTCGGCACCGGTGTTCATCGCGCAGGACAAGGGTTATTTCAAAGACGCCGGGCTCGATGTCGAACTGAAATTCTTCGACGCCGCGCAGCCGATCGCGGTCGCGACCACCTCCGGCGATGTCGATTTCGGAATCACCGCCTTCACGGCAGGACTCTATAACCTCGCGGGCAAGGGCACCCTGAAAGTGATCGGCGGCATGAGCCGCGAAAGGGCCGGCTATCCGCTGATCGGCTATTTTGCCAGCAACAACGCCTACGCCGCTGGCCTGAAGACACCGAAGGATCTCGCCGGCAAGCGCGTGGCGGTGACGCAGACCGGCTCCAGCTTCCATTATTCGCTCGGCCTGCTCGCCGACAAATACGGTTTTAGGCTTAGCGACGTGAAGGTGGTGCCGCTGCAGTCGCTGTCGAATGCGGCCGCCGCGCTGAAGGGCGAAACCGTCGATGCCGCGCTGCTTCCCGCCTCGACCGCGCGCAAGCTGATCGACGATGGCGGTGCCAAACTCCTGGGCTGGGTCGGCGATGAGACGCCTTGGCAATTGGGCGCGGTGTTTGCCTCGCCCAAAACGGTCGCCAACAACGCGCTGGTGACAAAACTTCTTACCGCGCTGGTGCGCGCCGACCGCGAATATCACGATGTGATCCTGGCCGCCGTCACCGACGGAAAGGCGCCGATCAACGAGGCGACAAAACCGCTCTTGGAGATCATCGCCAAATACACCAATTTGCCGGTCGAGCAGGTGGTCGGCAACTGCGCCTATGTCGATCCCGACGGCAAGCTCGACGTCAAGAACGTCGGCAACCAGATCGAATGGCTGCAGGCGCAGGGCTTTGTCGACCGGGGATTCAATGTCGACACCATTATCGCCAAAGACTATGTGAAGGCGGATTGATCGCTGACGCCGCCGGTCGGTCGCAAGCGCAGCTACACTTTTCGTCATGGCCGGGCTTGACCCGGCCATCCACGTCTTTCTTGCGGTTACATTGGTAAGGTATGGATGCCCGGGACAAGGCCGGGCATGACGGGCTAGAGTACGATTTGAAACGAGACGCCCGATGGATCTGATCGCCGACCATATCAGCCACCGCTTCGGCGCGCTCGAGGTGCTCGACGACGTCTCGTTCACGGTTCGCGCCGGCGAGGTGGTGGCGATCGTCGGGCCTTCCGGCTGCGGCAAGAGCACGCTGCTGCAGATTCTCGGCGGGCTGCTGCAGCCGAGCGCGGGCGCGGCCGAACTGCGCGGCGCGGCGCCGGCCGACAGTCTCAATCCGCTGACCTTCGTGTTCCAGGACTTTTCGTTATTGCCCTGGAGCACCGTGGAAGAAAATGTCGAATTTCCGCTGCTGCACACCGGCCTTGCCGGGACCGAGCGGCGCGCCATCGTCGGCGACGCGCTCCGCCGCACGAGTCTCTCCGATTTTCGCGGTGCCTATCCGAAGCAATTGTCCGGCGGCATGCGCCAGCGCGTCGGCATCGCCCGCGCGCTGGCGGTGCGGCCGGCGATCCTGCTGATGGACGAGCCGCTGTCGGCGCTGGATTCGCAGACCCGCGAACTGCTGTTGGAGGATTTCATCGGCCTGCTCGCCGACGGCACCATGGGCGCGGTCTATGTCACGCACAATCTGGAGGAGGCGGTGCGGCTGGCCGACCGCATCG
>JBAUUA010000464.1:0-2223 GCA_049582465.1 Bradyrhizobium sp.
CAAGGCGACGCGAAAGCTGCCGCCGCTCTTGATCTGGACCGTGCTGGCGCTGCTGGAGACCGCGCATATTGAAACCGGCTGGACCGTGATCGACGAATTTGGCGCGCGCTTCGTCTATTTCTATTCAGGCTATCTCTGCGCCGATTACGTGTTCGCGCTGTCGGATCGCGCTCGGGCGCGGCCGTCACTGGCGCTCATCGGATTGGCGCTGTGGGCGCTCGTCAACGGCGGCCTGGTCTGGTTCGGCTTCAGCGAATGGCCGGGGGTATCGCTGATGCTTGGGCTATCCGGCGCCTGCGCCATCATCATCTCAGCCACGCTCCTGGCCCGTGCCCACTGGCTCGACTTCGTGCGCTTCTGCGGCGAGCATTCCATCGTCATCTATCTGGCGTTCTTCCTGCCGATGGCCGCGACGCGCACCCTGCTGCTGCGGGCCGGGCCGATCCACGACATCGGCACGATCTCGCTGCTGGTCACCATCGCCGGCGTGCTCGGCGCGCTGGCGATCTGGCGCGGCGCGCTCGCGGTCGGCGCCAATTTCCTGTTCGAACGCCCGGCCGCGTTCTGGATCGCGCCGAAGAAGGCGCGGCCAGCGTTGCAGGCGGCGGAGTAACTGCCCTGATGCCAAGCCGTCATTGCCGGGCTTGACCCGGCAATCCATCCTCTTCACCAGACTCTTCTGAAGATTAATGGATGCCCGGATCAAGTCCGGGCATGACGACCTAGTGGGCCGCCCCGCTTGACCCCGCCTCCTCGATCTTCACGCCATCCTTCATCTGCTTGATCTTCTCGCGGAACGCTTCCGCATCGCCGAAATCCGCAAAGCCCTGGTAATGCGGGTGCGGGCCGAGGATGCGGCGGGCGTGCTTGATCGGACACCAATAGACCTCGGTGCGCGACGCCACCTCGCGCACGAACGCGATCGCGCCGTTGGCGTAGGAGCAATAGGCGCAATTGAATTTCTCGATGACGTTGAGATAGGCGAGATGGTGGCGATCGAACACCAGATAGTCGCGGCGGCGCACTTTTGGAATCTTGTAGATCGGAAAGCAAATCGCCTGATAGGCCATGACCCAGATGTCGAGCAGCGCGATCGGCACGATGAGCGAATAGATCACCGGCGCGCTCAGGATCATCAGCGGATTGGCATCGATCAGATAGCGCGTCGCCCGGGTCTTGAGCTCCCGGTGGATCCGCTGCACCTCCTTTTCGAACACGATCCGGCGGTTCTCGAGGTGGAAGCGCAGCTCTTCCCGCCGCTTTGCCAGTTCGGCCTCGATTTCGGCCTCGACCGATCGCAGCTTCGCGGTCAGCTCATCGAGTTGCGTGGTCATATCAGGTCCCTTCGGGTCCGCCCCGTAGCCGCAGGGGTTCATGGAACGTCCCCCAATGCAACTCATTCCGGCAGCAGTTGGCAGGGGCAAAAATCCCGGCACAACCGGTCCCGAAGGCTGTCAATCCCAAGGAAAAATCCCTAAATTTCGGCCATGCCGAAAACAGCCCCAAAAGCCGCCCCAAAACCCGTCGCCGCCAAGGCGCCCGCCAAGGGCGACCATGTCTTCCTGGTCGACGGTTCCTCCTACATTTTCCGCGCCTACCATGCGCTGCCGCCGCTGAACCGCAAGTCCGACGGGCTGCAGGTCAATGCCGTGCTCGGCTTCTGCAACATGCTGTGGAAGCTGTTGCGCGACATGCCGCCGGACAACCGCCCCACCCATCTGGCGATCGTGTTCGACAAGTCGGAAGTCACCTTCCGCAACAAGCTCTATCCCGACTACAAGGCGCACCGGCCCCCGGCGCCGGACGATCTGATTCCGCAATTCGCGCTGATCCGCGAGGCCGTGCGCGCCTTCGACCTGCCCTGCCTGGAGCAGGGCGGCTTCGAGGCCGACGACCTGATCGCGACCTATGCACGCGAGGCCGGCGAGCGCGCCGCCACCACCACCATCGTCTCTTCCGACAAGGACCTGATGCAGCTCGTCACCGACAAGGTGACCATGTACGACACCATGAAGGACCGCCGCATCGGCATTCCCGAAGTGATCGAGAAATTCGGCGTCCCCCCGGAGAAGGTGGTCGAGGTTCAGGCGCTGGCGGGCGATTCCACCGACAACGTGCCGGGCGTGCCCGGCATCGGCGTCAAGACCGCAGCGCAATTGATCGTCGAATATGGCGACCTGGAAACGCTGCTTCTGCGCGCCGGCGAGATCAAGCAGCCGAAGC
>JBAUUA010000465.1:0-2851 GCA_049582465.1 Bradyrhizobium sp.
GCTACCCCCGCGAAAACTCGTCGGCGCGGAACTGGCGGGCGATCTGGTCGAGCACCGCATTCACCATGCCGGTTTCCTCGGCCTCGACAAAGGCGTTCGCGACGTCGACATATTCCGACACCACGACGCGGCCGGGCACGTCCTTGCGGTGCTCCAGCTCGTAGGAACCCGCCCGCAACACCGCGCGCAAAATGGCGTCGATCCGCTTCAGCGGCCAGCCCTTCGAGAGCGCGTCGTCGATCAGCGGATCGAGTTTCGCCTGGTCGCGCACCACGCCGGCAACGATATCCTTGAAGAATGCGGCCTCGGCCGGCAGATATGTGTCGCCCTCGACCTCGTTGCCGAGCCAATGGCTCTCGAACTCGGCGAAGATGTCGTTGATCCCTGCGCCGCCGATGTCCATCTGGTAGAGCGCTTGCACCGCGGCAAGCCGCGCCGCACCGCGCCGGTTGGCTTTGCGGTCCGGACCCTTGGCTGGCTTGGCTTTCTTGTTCTCCACCATGATCAGATCCGCGTCAGCCGGCGCTTGATCCGCAGCATCGCCAGTGCCGCGCGCGCGGCGTCGCCGCCCTTGTTGAGCTCGCCGGCTCTGGCCCGCGCCCAGGCCTGTGCTTCCGTATTCACGGTGATGATGCCGTTGCCGAGCGGCACTCTTCTCGCCACCGCGAGGTCCATCAGCGCGCGCGAGGATTCCATCGAGACGATTTCGAAATGGATGGTGTCACCCCGGATCACGCAGCCGAGCGCAATCGCCGCATCGTAGGGTTTTCCGGTGCTTTCGGCGGCATCGAGCGCAATCGCGATCGCCGCCGGGATTTCCAGCGCGCCGGGCACCGTGATCACGTCATGCGCGAGGCCGGCGGCCTTCAGCTCGGCGACCGCGCCTTCCATCAGCGCATCCTGGATGTCGTCATAGAACCGCGCCTCGACGATCAGCGCGCGCGCGCCGGAAATGTCGGTCTGATCCTTCAAAGGTGCGCGCCGCGCGTCTGCCATCTTGATCCCGTCAATATTGAGCTATTCGTGCGCGTTTTAGGCGCAGCAGCGTCCAAAGCCAAGGGCTGCAACTATTTCATTTCCGAAAGCCGCGCGGCGTAGCGTGCCATCAGATCGACCTCGATATTGACCTCGCTGCCCTGCCGCCAGCCGCCGAGCGTCGTGACAGTGAGCGTATGGGGAATGATCAGCACCGAAAAGGCTGTGGCATCGACCGTATTCACCGTCAACGACACGCCATCCAGCGTCACGGAACCTTTCGGTGCGATGAAGCGCGCCAGTTCGCGCGTGGTCGAAAGCTCGAACCTGGCCATGTCAGGCAGATCGTCGCGCTTGATGATGGTGGCGATCCCGTCGGCATGGCCGGCGACGATGTGGCCGCCGAGTTCGTCGCCGATCTTGAGCGCGCGCTCGAGATTGAGCCTGGTTCCCACGCTCCAGTGCTTCGCGGTAGTCATGCCGAGCGTTTCGGCGGCGGCATCGACGTCGAACCAGGTCCTGCCGCCTTCGACGCCGGAGGCAACGACCGTGAGGCAGACGCCGTTGCAGGCGATCGAGGCGCCGTCGGCGATGGTCGCGCGGTCATAGCGGCAGGCGATGCGCAAGCGATGCAACTGGCCCTGCGCCGTTGGCGTCAGGCTGACGATCTCGCCGACATCGGTGACAATTCCTGTGAACATCTAGATTTGATCCATGGACCTTGCAGCGCTCGGTCTCACCGCAAAGGAGGTTGAGCCCCCTCTCCCATGGGGAGAGGGCTGGGGTGAGGGGGTACGGTCCATCGAGAGAGCGTAACCCCTCACCCGGATCGCTGACGCGATCCGACCTCTCCCCATGGGAGAGGTGAAGCGGAGTTCGCCGGCAGCGCAAATTTCCAGCTGATGGAGCATATTATGCGCGCTCGTAGATCGTGAGAGTATCCCTTTGCAGCGTCTCGCTAGCACGGACCTTCAATGCCGGCGACTGCGTGATTGCGGTGAGCGGCAATGCGTCCAGCGCGGCGATGCCGTCGGCGCCGATCGGATCGGGCCCGCGCAGCAGCCAGACCTCGTCGACGAGGCCGGCGGCGACAAAGGACGACGCCACCCGTGCGCCGCCTTCCACGAGCAGGCGCGTGATGCCCTTCTCGGCAAGCGCGTGCAGCACGGCCGCCGGATCGAGCCCGGACGAGGTTTTTGATGGCGCCAGGCGCATCACCTGCGCGCCCGCCGCCCCAAGCTTCGTGGCGGCCGGCGCTTCCGCAAGCTCCGATGCCATCACCCACAGCGGGGTCTCGCGGGCGGAATGAACCAGCCGGCTGGTGCCTGGTATCCGCAAGCGCGGGTCCAGCACCACCCGGACCGGCGAGCGCGCTTCCATGCCCGGCAGGCGGCAGGTCAGGAGGGGATCGTCCGCCAGCACGGTGCCGATGCCAACCAGGACGGCGTCGCATTGCGCGCGCAATAGATGCACCCGCGCTTTGGCGGCTTCGCCTGTTATCGCCACCGGCTTGCGGCCGGCCGCCGCGATCTTGTCGTCGGAGGATAGCGCGAGCTTGAGAACGACATGCGGACGCTTGTCGCGGACACGCCGGAAATGCCCGGCATGATCGCGCGCCGCTTCCGCCGTGCCGAGCCCGATGTCGACCGTGATGCCGGCGGCGCGCAGGCGGGCGTGCCCCTGCCCGGCCACTTCCGGATTGGGATCCTCGATCGCCGACACCACGCGCGCGATGCCGGCCGCGATGATGGCGTCGGCGCAAGGCGGCGACTTGCCGAAATGCGAACACGGCTCCAGCGTCACATAGAGCGTGGCGCCCCGCGCGGCTTCACCGGCACGTCTCAGCGCTTCGGGCTCGGCGTGCGGCCGTCCGCCG
>JBAUUA010000466.1:0-3142 GCA_049582465.1 Bradyrhizobium sp.
CGTTGGCGTTCTCGCCTTCGACCAGGTTTGCGAAGATCGGAGCGGCGAAGCTCGGGTCGTCGAGACGCACGCTCAGGTAGTCGCGGCCGTTCTGTGAGGTTTTCTTCCATGCGGCGCCAAATTCGAACGTGCTCGTCAGGACGCGAAAATCTGGTGACTTTTCGCTCTCCCGCTGAACCGGGACCAGTTTGGCCTGCATGTTGAAAGATGCGGTCGTGATCAGCCCGGTGTATCCGTCCTTGCTTTTCGCGAATGTACCAATGGTCGCCATGATCTTTGTCCTTTTTGTAATCGGGCTCGCGTAATTGCGGCCTCGATGGCGGTGCTGGCGACGGGAGGCGATCGGCCCGCACCCGAAGGGCTGAAGCGGAGCGGAGGACGGCGAATAGTCTGGCTTTTTTGACTTGCGCGAGGAAGCCGAGCTTGCGAGGTGGGGAAAAAAGTTGGACGACGCCGTTGCGGGAATGCGATCGGGGCGCAGCCCGAACGTCTCGTCGATAACCCGCCCATCGTCAGAGGCCGCACACTTGCGGGAACGACGCTGGCAAACGGACCCGAGATCGCGAATGGCAGACCTCACATACGCGGAGAAGGATGACCGGTGGCATCACGCCGGTCCTCAATGTCAGGGACGGAACCGGCTCAGTCAAAATGGAGCGCCCTCGTGGCACCACCCTCGCGGCCTAAATTCGGAATTTTAGCCGCCTGAAAACCGTTGTGGCCGCGGCCCGAGAAACGCGTCTTCTGACAGTCGAGCCAATCCAGCAAACCTCGCGAGGGGCGCGACAGACGGCACAAATGGCTGTACTGCTGTCCAGTCCGCGCCTTGTCGAGCCGCCCCGTGTGTATTTAATGACGATTTCCGCGACCGCGCCTGGTTTCTGGCGTGACAGACGGGATTTTTGCGGAAGGAGTTTGCCACTACGAAGGCGCGTTCCTAGAATACATAAGGCTCCCGAAGGGGTCTTATGTCACCCACACCGCGTCTTTTGCCGCCTTGCCCGGCCGGGCCCTGACGATCTTTCGGGCCGGTTTGGCCTTGAACATCATCGGCTGTCCATTGAATGGATTTGTGCCCTTCCGCGCCTTGGTTGCGGACTTCTTGATGACGACAAGACTTAGCAAATCCAGGAACCAGGAGACCGCCAGCTTTCTTGAGTTCCTTGTAGGCACCACGCCGACAACATCGTCGCCGAACGCTGATTGACCGGCCATGCGATCGCCCTATGAATGCCGACTCGGTGGCCTCCGGACGGGTTCGAACCCATCCCACCACCGCGTTTCTCCACCGTGGTGACTTGCCAACGACGATCCAACTGGGCCAACGTTCCGAATTGGGTTCGGGGAGAGATAGCTGTCCGCAAATGGTGCTCTCGGCGACGGAACAGATGATGCGACGATCCGCATGAAACCGCAGCCGGAACCATCAAGCCGGGAAGTTCTCGTGGGCCTTGTTGAGCGCGTCACATACCACAACGACGGGAACGGCTACTGCGTTTTGCGGATCAAGGCGCGCGGCCACCGCGAACTGGTCACTGTAGTCGGGCACGCCGCGGTGATCTCCGCCGGCGAGTGGATTACCGCATCGGGCGAATGGGTCAATGACCGAACCCATGGCCAACAGTACAGGGCGAAGTTCTTAAAGACCTCGGAACCGACATCACTCGACGGCATCGAGAAATACCTCGGCTCCGGGATGATCCGCGGTATCGGGCCAGTCTATGCCAAGAAGCTGGTGCGCGCCTTCGGTGAGAAGGTGTTCGATACCATCGAGGCGGAGCCCGAACGCCTGCGCGAGGTAACGGGCATCGGCCCGGTTCGGGCCAACCGGATCACAGCCGCCTGGGCCGAACAGAAGATCGTCCGCGAAATCATGGTCTTCCTGCACAGCAATGGCGTCGGCACAGCGCGGGCGGTGCGCATCTATAAGACCTATGGCGCGGACGCCGTACAGGTCATGACCGAGAACCCCTACCGCCTCGCGCGTGACATTCGCGGCATCGGCTTCAAGACTGCCGACGCGATCGCGATGAAACTCGGAATCGAGAAGACCGCAATGATCCGTGTTCGGGCTGGAATCTCCTATGCGCTGACCGAGGCGATGGACGAAGGGCATTGCGGCTTGCCGACGGATGAACTGGTGCCGCTTGCCGAGAAGCTGCTTGAGGTCCCGGTGGAACTAGTGCGCATCGCGCTTGATCTCGAACGGACAGAAGGCACGGTCATCGCCGACAGTGTCGGCGAAACGCCCTGCGTATTTCTGGCGGGCCTATATAGGGCGGAGCGTTCGATTGCCGAGCGCCTGATCCGGCTTGCGAACGGCACACTGCCCTGGCCCTGGATCAATCCGGACAAGGCTCTGCCTTGGATCGAGGAACGGATCGGGTTTGCCCTTGCCGAAAGCCAAGTAGCTGCGATCCGGCTCGCATTGATGTCCAAAGCGTTGGTCATGACCGGCGGTCCTGGTGTCGGCAAGACCACCATCGTCAAAGGTATTCTCCGTATTCTCGCAGCAAAGGGGGTAAGGCTCCTGCTGTGCGCGCCGACCGGCCGCGCCGCCAAACGCATGACGGAGGCGACCGGTTTTGAGGCCAAGACGATCCACCGGCTGCTGGAGGTTGACCCCAGGGGCGGCGGCTTCAAGCGCGGCGAGGACAATCCGCTCGACTGCGACCTGCTTGTTGTCGACGAAGCATCAATGGTAGACGTCATGTTGATGCAGTCACTCATCAAGGCAGTACCAGACAAGTCTGCCCTTTTGATCGTCGGCGACATCGACCAGCTTCCTTCGGTTGGGCCAGGCCAAGTGCTGGCCGACGTCATCTCATCCGGTGCTGTGCCGGTGGTGCGTCTCACCGAGGTGTTCCGGCAAGCCGCGCAAAGCCGCATCATCATCAGCGCACATCGCATCAATCACGGGGTCATCCCCGATCTCAGCCTGCCCGGCACGGATAGCGATTTCTACTTCGTGCAAGCGGACGATCCAGAAACCGCCGTACGGCGCATCATCGAGTTGGTGAAGACACGGATCCCCAATCGATTCGGCCTCGATCCAATTCGCGACATTCAGGTTCTGTGTCCAATGAACCGGGGCGGCGTCGGTGCGCGCTCGCTAAACATCGAACTGCAGACGGCTCTGAAC
>JBAUUA010000467.1:0-2166 GCA_049582465.1 Bradyrhizobium sp.
GTCTCGACCTTCGGGATCATGCCGCCGGAAATGGTGCCGTCGGCGATCAGCTTGCGCGCATCCGTAACCGACAGTTCCGGAATCAGCTTCTTCGACTTGTCGAGCACGCCGGGGACGTCGGTCAGCAGCAGCAGCCGTTTTGCCTTCAGCGCGCCGGCGACCGCGCCGGCGAACGTGTCGGCGTTGACATTGAAGGTCTGTCCCGTCTTCGAGGTCGCCAGCGGCGCCAGCACCGGGATCAGCTCGTAGCCGATCAGCTGGTTCAACAGCGTCAGATCGACCTTTTCGGGCTCGCCGACGAAGCCGAGATCGACCACCCTCTCGATATGCGAATCCGGATCGACCATGGTGCGGGTCGCCTTCGACGCCATCACCATGTTGCCGTCCTTGCCGCACAGGCCGACCGCCTTGCCGCCGGCCTCGTTGATGTAGCCGACCAGCTGCTTGTTGATCGAGCCCGCCAGCACCATCTCGACGATCTCGATGGTCGCGGCATCGGTGATGCGCAGGCCGGCGGCAAATTCTGACTGGATGCCGAGCCGCTTCAGCATGGTCGCGATCTGCGGCCCGCCGCCGTGTACCACCACCGGGTTGATGGCGGTCTGTTCCAGCAGAACGATGTCGCGCGCGAACGCCTTGGCGGTTTCCTCGGCGCCCATGGCATGGCCGCCATATTTGATGACGATGGTTTCGTCGTCATACTGCTGCATGTGCGGCAGCGCCTCGGACAGGATGCGGGCCTGATCGAGCGGACTGATGTTCGACACG
This sequence comes from Bradyrhizobium sp., assembly GCA_049582465.1. Taxonomy (GTDB): domain Bacteria; phylum Pseudomonadota; class Alphaproteobacteria; order Rhizobiales; family Xanthobacteraceae; genus Bradyrhizobium. The sequence continues at coordinate 769 of JBAUUA010000467.1, forward strand.
TCGGTCATGGAGGGGATCTCGTGGTCAGCGGGGTCGGGCGGTTTCTATCCGATTGCCGCGTCCGGCGCAAAGCGCGCTTTTCCCCTCTCCCACAAGGGGAGAAGGAAGAGATCCAGCTTCAATTCCCCCGCGGCCATGCCGCCGCCACCGCGAGCGCGAGCCAGCTCGCGATCAGCAGCGTGCCGCCGGTCGGCGCGGCCATCGGGAACAGGCTGTGGCCGGCATATTGCCGAAGCGCCAGGTCGGTCGCGAACAGCGCGGCTGCAATGACAAAACCCCACGCGGCCACGGTCCCGATCCGGGCGTGGATGACGCCGCGCTCGAGCAGCGTCACGGTGGCCAGCACCGCGCAGGCGTGAAACAGCAGCATCGATGACGCGGGCCCGAGCCGCGACGCATCGGCCTGATGCGTGGAGGCCGCCGCCAGGATGACGCCGTCGGCGCCCATGATTCCGGAAAGACCAATCAGGATGCGGTGAGCGCGCGAGGCGGCCATCAGCTGCGCTCCCCGAGCAGGCGCACCATCGCGGCGCGCAGTTCCGGCATGCCGGCCCCGGTGCGCGAGGACGTCACCAGCACTTCCGGAAAGGCCGCCGGATGCTTGGCCAGCGCCGCCCCGACGTCGGCGATGCGCTGGTCCAGCTCGTCCGCCTTTACCTGGTCGGCCTTGGTCAGCACGACCTGGTAGCTGACCGCCGCCTTGTCGAGCGTGTTCAGGACGTCGAGATCGACCTCCTTGAGGCCGTGCCGAGCGTCGATCAGCACATAGACTCGCGCCAGATTGCTGCGGCCCTGCAGGAATTTATGGATCAGCGCGGTCCACGACGCGACCTTTGCCTTGGGCGCGGAGGCGTAGCCGTAACCGGGCATGTCGACCAGCCGGAAGCCGGCATTGTCGGGGCCTTCGAAGAAGATCAGTTCCTGGGTGCGGCCCGGCGTATGCGAGGTCCGCGCCAGCGCGTTGCGTCCGGTCAGCGCGTTGATCAGGCTGGATTTGCCGACATTGGAGCGGCCGGCGAAGGCGACCTCGACGCCTGCCATCGGCGGCAGCGTCTCGATCGAAGGCGAGGCCCAGAAGAACTGCCAGTCGCCCGCGAACAGTTTTCGGCCCTGTTCGATCAGCTTCGCATCGATGTCGGCGGTCATGCGAAGGTCTTCCATAAGAGAGCGTGGCCGCTCAGCCCGTCATTGCGAGCGAAGCGAAGCAATCCATCCCACCGCGGAGACGTTCCGGATTGCTTCGTCGCTTCGCTCCTCGCAATGACGAGAAAATCACGTCTTCGATTCGGCCTTCTTGGACCCGAACGTCGCCTTGAGATTATCCAACAGCTCAACCTTCACGCCGTTGCGGCGCATGATGAAGCTCTGCTGCAGCACCGACAAGGTGTTGTTCCAGGC
>JBAUUA010000468.1:0-4957 GCA_049582465.1 Bradyrhizobium sp.
ACTGCGTCTCGCTCGGAATCACCTTGAAGGCCCCACCCAGCCACAACTTGCCGTTCGGATAGGGCGAATTCTCTACATGGTAGGTCATCGGCTGGTGCAGGTTGATTGCGTAAGCAAGCCCCTGCCCCGGGTCGGTGGCGATCGGCGACCATTCGACTCCGCCATTGGCGCCCGGAAGCATGCGTGCACCTTCCTTGGTGGGAAGAACCCACATGTTCTCCTGCGGCACCATGGCCTCGGAGAACCGTATCAGGCTGCAATCCTTGCGGTCGTGAACATAGATGTGACCGGTCTTGCCGGCATGGATCACGCCCGGGATGGTCTTGCCGTCCTTGCCTTTCACGTCCACCAGCACCGGCGGGCTGACGGCGTCGAGATCCCACACGTCATGGGCGATGTACTGGAAGTGGCAGACATATTTGCCGGTGTCGAGATCGAGCGAAACCAGCGAGTCCGTGTACAGATTGTCGCCTGGACGGACCGAACCATCGAGGTCGGGCGACGGATTGCCGACCACGAAATAGATGCGGTTGGTTGCGAGATCGACGGCCGGATTTTGCCAGACGCCGCCGCCCAGCTTCTGGTAGGGGTCGCCGGTCTTGGCCAACTGGTCCTTTTCCGCCTGGATGTTGCGGTGCATGTCGCGGCCGGTGGCGTCCTTGGTCGCCCAGACGCCGACCGATTTTTCCGGAATCGTATCAAAGTTCCAGAGCAGCTTTCCGGTCTTCGCATCATAGGCTCTCAGGAAGCCGCGGATGCCGTATTCACCGCCGTTTGTTCCGATCAGAACCTTGTCCTTGATGACGGTCGGAGCCATCGTCTCGCTATAGCCCTGCTCCGGATCCGCGATGTCGGTCTTCCAGACCACCTCGCCGGTCTTTGCGTTCAGGGCGATCAGTTTGGCGTCCAGCGTGGCGAGATAGACGAGATCGCCGAGAACCTGGACGCCGCGGTTGTTGGGGCCGCAGCAGTAGGTCGTGATCGGCCCCATCTTGTGATTATAGTGCCAGAGCTGTTCTCCGGTCTTGGCGTCGAGCGCATAGACGTGGCTGAACGACGTCGTCACGAACATGACGCCGTCGACGACGATCGGCGACGTCTCCAGCGATTCCTTGACATCGGTCTGGAAGATCCAGGCGACGTGCAGGTTCTTGACGTTGTCGCGGTCGATCTGCTTGGCCGGATAAAAACGCGTCTGGGCGTAATTGCCGTTGGTCAGCAGAAAATTGGTCGAGTTCTTGTCCGCTGAATTGAGTTGCTGCTGGGTAACCGGAGAAACCTTTGCCTGACCGGATGCCGACTTGGCCTCCTGCTTGGTTTCCTGCTGCGCGATGCTGGGTCCCGTGAGTAAGCCGACTGCGCCGAGCAATGCGGCGCCTACGATAGAAAATCTATTCATGTTCCCGCCCCGGATTTTATTTGTTGACTTAAATCGGCGCATCTAACGAAACGCCAGCGTCAAATCTGACTTGGTCGGCTTGGTTTGACAAGGAGAAACCCGCAACCGGCACGATCGATCGATGTCGTTCGCTCGGCTCAGACTGCGACGGCAGCCTAGCGTGCATCGCAACGCTGCCGACTGAGCAACTGCAGCACGCGGGGATCACGTGAATTCAAGGCGCCCGGCGCACGCCGCGCCTCCGTGACCTCCGCGCGCTTGCTTCGACACCGCTTGCCTCCATGGTTCGGCACGCTCCGCCCTGCCCACTCGACTGCAGAACGTCCTGCGTGGGTTCTCTTCCACGGTTCGGCTTGCCGGCCGACGCGGCGGCGCGTCCCTCTCCAAAGACCCTTCCCGTCTGCTGCACTGCGTAAGGCCTGCTGACCAAGGCAAAGGACATCCCGGGCGGGCCCCGCTTTCGCCAAATACGACTGCCAACAACGCGTTGTGAATTCGATCCGTAGCGGTCTCTGATAATGTTCCTGCGTGCCCATCTCGTCAGGCGGACGAGCCAGGAAAGCGCTGGAACAGAAAGATGGCACGGACCCGGACATTCAATGAGGTCGTGCGGCCCGTTCTGCGGTTGCTCAGAACGGCGCGGTTTGCGCGAAACGATGCAAGGAAAGCGACGGCGTCGGGCGGTCAGGAAATATGTTCTCGCTCACGTCGAACGACATCAGTGGCTTATGAAGAGCGAGGATGCGATCATGATCAAATTGAGGATCAACGGTGTGGCACGAGACTGGGACGGCGACCCGGATCTTTCATTGCTCTGGTTTCTCCGCGATGAAATCGGATTGACCGGCACGAAATTCGGCTGTGGCGAGGCGCTGTGCGGCTCATGCACGGTCATCGTGGACAAGCAGGCCGTGAGGTCCTGCATCACTTCGGTTTCCGACGTGGTCGATCGCGAGGTTACGACCATCGAGGGCCTTCATCCCACCGGCGATCACGCCGTGCAGAAAGCCTGGCGCCAGGTCAACGTGCCGCAATGCGGCTATTGCCAGGCCGGCCAGATCATGCAGGCCGCGGCGCTCCTGATGGAAAATCCGAAGCCATCCCACGACCAGATCCGCCAAGCGATGTCGGGCAATATCTGCCGCTGCGGCTGCTACCAGCGCATCGAGAACGCGATCCATCTCGCTTCGACGGGGGTCTGATCATGAACATCATCACAAATCCCGCTGGGCTTCGCGGCATCGAAGCCCGCACCAGGATCGAGAAAATCTCCCGCCGCAGCGTTCTCAAGGGGCTCGGCATCGCGGGCGGGCTGGTGCTGGCCGCGCCTGTCATGTCGCGTAAGGCGTTTGCCGCTTATCAGACCGGCGCCGGCGCGATGCCGCACGGCACGGTGGTCGACCCGCGCGTGTTCGTCGCCATTGCATCCGACGGGACCGTCACGATCGTGGCGCATCGTTCCGAGATGGGAACGGGAGTCCGGACCAGCCTGCCGCTGGTCGTGGCGGAGGAGATGGAGGCCGACTGGACGCGCGTGAAGGTGGCGCAGGCGCATGGCGACGAGGTCAAATACGGCAATCAGGATACTGATGGATCGCGCAGCACGCGGCACTATCTGATGCCGATGCGCCAGATCGGCGCCTCGGCGCGCGCGATGCTGGAAGCCGCGGCCGCCAAGCGATGGGGCGTGCCGGCCACCGAGGTGAAGGCGACGAACCATGAGGTGGTTCACGCCTCAAGCGGTCGCCGTCTCGGCTTCGGCGAACTGGCCGCCGATGCGGCGAAGGAGCCGGTGCCCGATGTTGCAGGCTTGAAGCTGAAGGACCCGAAGGACTTCCGCTATCTTGGCAAGGGCGAGATCGGCATCGTCGACCTTCGCGACATTACCGTCGGCACCGCGCATTACGGCAGCGATACGCGCCTTCCCGGCATGAAATATGCCGTGATCGCGCGGCCGCCGGTGACCGGCGGCAAGCTGAAATCGTTCGATGCGAGCGAGGCGATGAAGGTCTCCGGCGTCGAGAAGGTCATGGAGGTGCAGGGTTGGCCGTGGCCGTCCAAATTCCAGCCACTCGGCGGCGTCGCGGTGATCGCGCGCAACACTGGCGCGGCGATCAAGGGCCGCGATGCGCTGAAGATCGTCTGGGACGACGGCGCCAACGCCAAGTACGACTCGGTCGCCTATCGGACCGAGCTCGAGGAAGCCGCCCGCAAGCCGGGCCTGGTCGTGCGCAAGGAGGGCGACGTGGACGCTGCCCTCAAGGGTGCCGACAAGGTGATTATCGGCGAATATTATTTGCCTCATCTGGCGCATGTCAGCATGGAGACACCCGTCGCGGTCGCCGACGTCAAGGATGGCAAGGCCGAGATCTGGGCTCCGGTGCAGAGTCCCGGCGGCACCCGTGAAGACGTCGCAAAAACCCTCGGCATTCCGGAGGACAACGTGACCGTAAACGTCACGCTGCTCGGCGGCGGTTTCGGGCGCAAATCGAAGTGCGATTTCGCGCTCGAGGCGGCGTTGCTTTCGAAGGCGACCGGCTCCCCCGTGAAGGTGCAATGGACGCGGGAAGACGACGTTCGTCACGACTTCCTGCACACGGTCTCGGTGGAGCGCATCGAGGCTGGCCTCGACAAGAGCGGCAAGGTGATCGCCTGGCGGCATCGCAGCGTCGCACCATCCATTGCCTCGACATTTGCCGCCAACGCGGTGCACGCGGCGCCCTTCGAACTCGGCATGGGCCTGATCGACCTGCCGTTCGAGATCGCCAATATTCAATGCGAGAATCCGGAAGCCGCCGCGCACGCCCGCATCGGCTGGTTCCGCTCGGTGTCGAACATCCCGCGTGCCTTCGCGATCCAGTCGATGGTTGGCGAACTCGCTCACGCCACCAACCGCGATCAAAAGGACATGCTGCTGGAGCTGATCGGCACGCCGCGGATCGTCAAGCTCGATTCGGTCAAGGATCCCTGGAACTATGGCGAGCCATTTGAGAGCTATCCGATCGACACCGCGCGTCTGCGCCGCGTCGTTGAAGTCGTCGCCCACAAAGGCGGTTGGGGCCGACCGGTGCCCAAGGGGCATGGGCTCGGGATTGCCGTCCATCGCAGCTTCGTCAGCTATATCGCCACCATCGTCGAGGTCGCGGTCGACGACAAGGGCAAGCTCACCGTGCCCCAGGTCGATACGGCCATCGACTGCGGCACGTTCGTCAATCCCGAGAGGATCCAGTCGCAAATCGAGGGGGCCGCGATCATGGGACTCAGTCTCGCCAAATATGGCGAGGTCAGCTTCAAGGACGGCAAGGTGCAACAGGGCAATTTCGACGACTTCCCTGTCATCCGGATCGACGAGGCACCGCTCGTGACCAACGTGTTTATCGTCCCCGTCGACGCCGACACGCCGCCAAGCGGCGTCGGAGAGCCGGGCGTGCCTCCCTTCGCGCCGGCCCTGATCAACGCCATCTTCGCAGCGACAGGCAAACGGATCCGGACACTGCCGATCGGAAAACAACTGGAAACGTGAAGCGGGTTCGACGGAATTCCAGCGGGGGATAAAAC
>JBAUUA010000469.1:0-1897 GCA_049582465.1 Bradyrhizobium sp.
ATATCGACGAGGCGTTTCGGCTGATCGCACAGCACCGTGTCAGCAATCTCTTCACGGTGCCGACGATCCTGAAAATGATGGTCGAGCATCCCTCCGTGGACCGTTACGATCATTCCTCGCTGCCTTACGTGATCTATGCCGGCGCGCCGATGTATCGCGAGGACCAGAAGACCGCGCTCAGGAAACTCGGCCCCGTGCTAGTGCAGTATTTCGGGCTCGGCGAGGTCACCGGCAATATCACGGTGCTGCCTGCCGGCTTGCACGATCCCGAGGACGGTCCGCGGGCGCGGATCGGCACCTGCGGCTATGAGCGCACCGGCATGCAGGTGCAGATCCAGGGCGACGACGGGCGCGAACTAAAGCCGTTCGAGACCGGCGAGATCTGCGTGATCGGCCCCGGCGTGTTCGCCGGCTACTACGACAACCCCGAGGCCAACGCGAAAGCGTTCCGCGACGGCTGGTTTCGCACCGGCGATCTCGGCCACATGGACGAGGAAGGGTTTGTCTACATCACCGGCCGCGCCTCCGACATGTACATCTCGGGCGGATCCAACATCTACCCGCGCGAGGTCGAGGAGAAGATCCTGACCCATCCCGCGATCGGCGAGGTCGCGGTGCTTGGCGTGCCCGATCCCGTGTGGGGCGAGGTCGGCGTCGCCGTCTGCGTCGCGCGGGAGGGGGCAGCGGCGGTGACCGAAGCGGAGATGGCGGGTTTCCTCGCGCCAAAAGTGCCGCGCTACAAAATGCCGAAGCGGTTTTTCTTCTGGGACGCGCTGCCGAAGTCAGGTTACGGCAAGGTGCCGAAGCGGCTGGTGCGCGACGAGCTGGAAGCGCGCGGGCTGCTCGACCTCAACACCAAACAAAGCTGATGCGCAGCATTCAACAGCCCGGCGCGCCCGCGCCCGAGCGCATCCAGTGGGTGGAAGCGCGCGGCCGTGCCTTCACGTTCACGCTGCAAGCTGGCGTGCCGCTGCTGGAAGCCGCGCATCGCGGCTTTGCGAAGGAAGGATTTGCCGGCGGCGTGCTGAACATAAGGGGCGGGGCGCTCGGCCCGTTCGCCTATGTCATGCCGGCGCTGTCGAAGACCGGCGAGAACGCCGCGTTCTACAGCGACATTTTTCGGCCCGCAGGCATCACGCGGCTCAAGCTGGGCGCGATGACGCTGGGCATGCGCGACGGCGCGCCCTTCTTCCATTGCCATGCGCTGTGGCGCGAGGCCGACGGCAGCAGCAGCGGCGGCCATATCCTGCCCGAGGAAACCGTGGTCGCCGAGCCGTTCGAGGTCGAAGCCTTCGGCCTCGATGGCGCCGAGTTCACAGCCGAGCCCGACCCCGAGACCCGGTTCAAGCTGTTCGGGCCGGTGCCGCGCGCCCTCACGGAGGCGAAGACGACCAGCCGCGCCTTTGCGCTGCGGCTGCGGCCGAACCAGGATTTTGCCGGGGCACTGGAAGCCTTCTGCCGGCAGCATGGCATCCTGCGCGCCCGGCTGCGCGGTGGCGTCGGGTCGACCATCGGCGCGCGCTTTACCGATGGAAGCAGCGTCGTTCCGTTCGCGACGGAGCTTGCGGTTCGCGCCGGCAGCGTCGCGCCGCACCCGGACGGCACGCTGGTGGCGGAGCTCGATATCGCACTGGTCGATTATCTCGGCGGCCTCGCCGAGGGGAGGCTGGTCCGCGGCGACAATCCGGTGCTGATGACGATGGAGCTGGTGCTGGAAGTGCTGGGCGAGCAGGCGAGGGCGTAGGGAGAAAGCGCCCGCGGCTCGTGTTCGGATTCACATTTCAAAGAGCCAGGACGCAAGGCCATGCCGTCATTGCGTGCCAACGGGTCGCGCGAATGCGCGCCCGATGACGGGCTCCGCGAAGCAATCCATGGCGCTGCAGGCGGAGGCATGGAT
>JBAUUA010000470.1:0-1541 GCA_049582465.1 Bradyrhizobium sp.
GCTGAGTTTCAAGGGATAGGAAAACCGATCGTTCCCTGTCCGGTCTCGTGCCCCGGATGCCGCGCAACACGTCGTGTTGCGCTGCTGTTCCGGGGCCCATACTCTCTGGCGCGCTGTCGGTCTCGGCTCTGCGGAGCAGCGCGAAGGGCGCTGCACCGCGTCCGGGACACGGCTTGCGCACTCACCTCACACCGTCAGCACCGTCGAGCCCGTGGTCTTGCGCGCGGCGAGATCGGCGTGGGCTTTCGCGGCGTCCTTCAGCGGATAGGTCTGGTGCACCTCGATCTTCACCGCGCCGGACTTCACGACGTCGAACAGCTCGTTCGCCATGGCGACGAGATTCTCGCGCCTGGCGGCGTAGGTGTTGAGCGTCGGACGGGTGACGTAGAGCGAGCCCTTCTGCGCCAGCAGGCCGAGGTTGAGCGGCTCGACGCTGCCGGAGGACTGCCCGAACAGAGCGGCGACGCCGAGCGGGGCCAGGCAGTCGAGCGATTTCAGGAAGGTGTCCTTGCCGACGGAGTCGTAGACCACCGGGACCTTCTTGCCGCCGGTGATCTCGTCGACGCGTTTGACGAAATCCTCGCGCGTATAAACGATGGTGTGGGCGCAGCCATGGGCCTTGGCGAGTTTTGCCTTCTCGTCGCTGCCGACGGTGCCGATCACGGTGGCGCCGAGATGCTTTGCCCACTGGCTCAGGATCAAGCCGACGCCGCCGGCCGCGGCGTGCAGCAGAATAGTGTCGCCGGCCTTCACGCGATAGGTCTGGCGGATCAGATATTGCGTGGTCAAACCCTTGAGCATCATCGCCGCGGCGGTCTTGTCGTCGATGCCGTCGGGCAGCCTTAGCAAACGATCGGCCGGGATCAGCCGGGCTTCGGCATAGGCGCCGATCGGCGCCGCGCCATAGGCGATGCGGTCGCCGGGCTTCAGATCGGTGACGCCGGCGCCGACTTCCTCGACCACACCAGCCGCCTCGCCGCCAAGCCCGCTCGGCAGTTGCGCCGGGTAAAGCCCGGAGCGGTTATAGATATCGACGAAGTTCAGCCCCACCGCGGTGTGGCGGATGCGGGCCTCGCCGGGGCCGGGCTTGCCGAGATTGACCTCCTCCCAGACCAGAACCTCGGGGCCGCCGGTTTTGTGAAAGCGGATGGCATGCGTCATGGATTTACTCCTTGTGAGACGACAATCGGCGAAATCGCGGGGGACATCAAAAAGCGGCGCGGCCGGTCCGCCCGGCAGCCATGATTACAACAGCCGCCCATTGCGCGGCAAGGAACAGCCTTGGGGGGCATGGTCGCTGCCGGACACGACTCCGCGATCCCGCGGCGCGATATGCCCGGGTTTTGAAGGCTCCTTCCGCCCCGAAGAGGGCGCGCGGGAATGCCGGGTGCCCAGTGCACCCGCAGATGGGGTACCGGGCTCTCCGGAGGCCTTCCAAGCAAGCCGCGCTAGCTACGGCGCTATTGGTGGCGCGCGTCGCGCGGCTTGCTTGGAAGGCTGGCGGTCGTCCCTCACATCGATGGTGTAACGGAGTCGAGGAC
>JBAUUA010000471.1:0-1594 GCA_049582465.1 Bradyrhizobium sp.
TTGGCAAAAAGCCGGGCAATCTCGCATCGATCGTCCAGCGAAAGCTGGTCGTAACTCCGCCCCCATGGCAACACCTCCGCAAGGAAGTGTTGCACTTCGTTTGTGAACTCAGGGGACCCATAACCACCGGCTTTTGTTGTTGCACGAAAGCCGTCGACCAGTCGTTTTTAAACGAGGAGCCGCGGCGTATGGGTCCCGGCTTTCGCCGGGACGACGATAGATTTTAACTCGGGCGCCCCGTCCCCTCATTGAGAAAACACGCCACCCGATGCTGGCCGCCAATGTCGGCCAACTCCGGCCGTTCCACCCTGCACCGCTCCATCGCGTAGCGGCACCGGGTGTGGAACGCGCAGCCGGAGGGCGGATTGATCGGGCTCGGCACGTCGCCGTCGATCAGCGGCACCAGGCGCTTTGCCCTGGGATCGGCGACGGGCACGGAGGCGAGCAGCGCCTGGGTGTAGGGATGGCGGGGATTGGCGAACAGCGCGGTCTTGTCGGCGATCTCGACGATGCGCCCGAGATACATCACGGCGACGCGGTGGCTGATATGGGCGACGACGGCGAGATCGTGCGCGATGAAGAGATAGGAGAAGCCGTGCTTGCGCTGCAGGTCGATCAAGAGATTGATCACCTGGGCCTGGATCGACACGTCGAGCGCCGAGACCGGCTCGTCGCAGACGATCAGGCTCGGCCCCAACGATAAGGCCCGGGCGATGCAGATGCGCTGGCGCTGGCCGCCGGAAAATTGATGCGGAAAATTGTTCATCTGATCGGGTCGCAAGCCGACCTGATCGAACAGCTCGGCGACCCGCTCCCGCTTCTTGTCGCCTGAGGCCAGGCCATGGACGATCAGCGGCTCGCCGACGATGTCGCCGGCGGTCATGCGCGGATTGAGTGAGGCAAACGGATCCTGGAAGATGATCTGCATCGAGCGCCGGTGTGGGCGCAAGGTCGCCTTGCCGAGATGGGTGATGTCTTCGCCGTTCAGCCGGATGCTGCCGCCGGTCGGCTCGACCAGCCGCAGGATGGCGCGCGCCACCGTCGATTTGCCGCAGCCGGATTCGCCGACCATGCCGAGCGTCTCGCCGACGCCGAGCGAAAAACTCACGCCGTCGACGGCATGCACGGTGCCGACGGCGCGGCGCAGGATGCCGCTGCGCACCGGATAGTGCTTCTTCAGGTCGGATACTTCGAGCAGCGGCCGCGCGTCGGTCATAATGGCCCCGTCAGTTCCGCCGCGCGCCAGCAGGCGGCCAGATGACCGGCGCCGAATTCCTGCAACGGCGGATATTCCTCCCGGCAGCGCGCCACCGCGAGCTGACAACGCGGCGCGAATGCGCAGCCCTTCGGCAGTTTTGTCAGTGACGGCACCATGCCGGGGATTTCGACCAGACGAACATCCGTATTCGCGCCGGGCGACGGCACGGTGGGAATCGAGGCCATCAGGCCGCGGGTGTAGGGATGCCGCGGGTTGGCGAACAGGGTTTCGACGTCGGTCTCCTCGACCTTCTTGCCGGCATACATCACGATCACGCGCTGCGCCGTCTGCGCGACCACGCCGAGGTCGTGGGTGATCAGGATCAGGCCCATGCCG
>JBAUUA010000472.1:0-8907 GCA_049582465.1 Bradyrhizobium sp.
GTTCGGTACACATCGCGCGCGCAATTTCGAGACGGCGCTGATCGCCATAGGGCAGATTGCCGGCGGCATCGTCGGCGCGGTCGAGCAGCGCGATGCGATCGAGCCAGAGCTTGGCCTGGTCGATCGCGCGTTTCTCGGCGCTGCGCCAGGATGGTGCGCCGATCAGGCCGAGGAAGGTCAGCCCCGAGGCCAGCATCAGCGCGTTGTGCTGCGCCACCATCAGGTTTTCCAGCGCCGTCATGCCGGGAAACAACCGGATGTTCTGGAAGGTGCGCGCGACCTTTGCCTGTTTCGAAATGCGGAAATCGTTCAGCCGTTCGAGCTGGATGGCGCGGCCGTCGTCATGGGTCAACCGCATCGTGCCGCCGGATGGCTTGTAGAAGCCGGTGATGCAGTTGAACACGGTGGTCTTGCCGGCGCCGTTCGGCCCGATCAGCGCGGTGATCTTGCGCCGCTCGGCCGTGAACGACAGGTCGTTGACGGCGACGATGCCGCCGAACCGCATGGCCAGGCGATCGACGGAGAGGATGCAGTCGCCGCTCATCCGTGGCCCTCCTTGACGAGGTCGGACGAGATGGCGTGGCTGTGCTCGAGGTAGACGGTCGGGGCACGGTGGCCGATCAGCCCGCGCGGGCGCCAGATCATCAGCATCACCATGGCGAGGCCGAACACCAGCATGCGGTATTGGTCGAGGCCGCGGAACAGCTCGAAGCCGCCGATCATGGCGAGCGCTGCGAGCGCGACGCCGAGCTGCGAGCCCATGCCGCCGAGTACGACGATCGCCAGCACCAGCGCCGATTCCTGGAAGGTGAAGGATTCCGGGCTGATGAACCCTTGCCTGGTGGCGAAGAACGCGCCGGCAAAACCGCCGAACATGGCGCCGGTCGCGAACGCCGTGAGTTTGGTGGTGGTGATGTTGATGCCGAGCGCGCGGCAGGCGACCTCGTCCTCGCGCAGCGCTTCCCAGGCGCGCCCGATCGGCAGACGACGCAGCCTGATCGTCACCCAGTTGGTCAGGAGCGCCAGCGCCAGGATGAGATAGAACAGGAACACGATGCGGTGGGTCGGCGAGAACTCGATGCCGAGTTTTGCCGCGAGCCCGTCATCGCCCGGGGTGAGGGGGACGCCGAACAGGCTCGGCCGCGGAATTCCCGAGACGCCGTTGGGTCCGCCGGTCAGGCTCTGCCAGTTGATGATGACGAGCCGGATGATCTCGCCGAATGCCAGGGTAACGATGGCGAGATAGTCGCCGCGCAGCCGAAGCACCGGAAAGCCCAGCATCACGCCCCAAAGCGCGGCGAGGATGCCGGCCAGCGGCAGGCAGATCCAGAACGACAGCCCGAAATTGGTCGCCAGCAGCGCATAGGAATAGGCGCCGACCGCGTAGAACGCGACGTAGCCGAGATCGAGCAGGCCGGCGAGGCCGACCACCACGTTCAGCCCCCATCCCAGCATCACATAGGTCAGCACGAGAATGCCGAGATCGAGGATGTAGCGCTGTTGATAGAAGATCACCGGCACCAGGAAGGTGAAGATCAGCAGCAAGGGGGCGATCGCGCGCCGCGCCAGCCCCAGCGCGCTCTGTACTTTCGGCGGAACGATCATGACGGTGCCGGCCGGACCCCACCACAGCCGCAGCAATTCCACCGCGATGCTGCCGAAGAACACGGCGGCTACCATGCCCGCGAGTTCAGGAAACCGCGTCCAGTAGATCAATTGCCCGGTGGGTCCGGCTTCGGTGCGGATGCCGATCATGAGCGAGAACAGCACCAGCGCCACCAGCGCGCTGATCAGGGCTTTCTTGAAGATGAAGGCGGCGACCGGGCCGCGCGAGCCCGGCATCGGTTTGGGCGCGGATGCTGTCACGCCGCTGTCCGTCAAACTTTTTCAACTTCGGGCCGGCCCAACAGGCCGGTCGGCATGAAGATCAGGACCACGATCAGGATCGAGAACGCGGCGACGTCCTTGTACTCGACCGAGAAATAGGCCGACCACATGGTTTCGATCAGGCCGATCGCAAGCCCGCCGAGCATGGCGCCGGGCAGCGAGCCGATGCCGCCGAGCACGGCGGCGGTGAACGCCTTGATGCCGGCGACGAAGCCCATAAAGAAATCCACCAGGCCATAATAGAGCAGGTACATCATGCCCGCGACGGCAGCGAGCGCAGCCCCGATGACGAAGGTCATGGAGATGGTGCGGTCGACATCGACCCCGAGCAGCGCCGCCATGGTCTGGTCCTGCTCGCATGCGCGCATGTCGCGGCCGAGCCGCGTGCGCGCCACCAGCCAGGTGAAGATCGCGAGCAGCACGATGGTGGTGATGACGACGACGATCTGCACGTTCGACAGCCGCACCACGAAGCCGTGGTTGTCCAGCAGGGTGTAGCCGCCGGTGATGATCGGCGGCACCGGTTTGACGCGCGCCCCCTGGGCTACTTGCGAATAATTCGACAGCACGAACGACATGCCGATCGCCGACAGCATCGGCGCGAGCCGGAACGAATGCCGCAGCGGCCGATAGGCGATGCGCTCTACCGTCCAGCCGTACAGCGCGGTGATCGCCATCGACACCAGCAGCACGATCAGGAGGATCAGGGGGACCGCGGTCAGCCCGAACGAGACCAGCACCAGGAACGAGATCAGCGCGATGAAGCCGCCGATCATGAAAATGTCGCCATGAGCAAAATTGATCATGCCGACGATGCCGTAGACCATGGTGTAGCCAATGGCGATCAGGCCGTAGATCGAGCCGAGCACGAGGCCGTTGATCAGTTGCTGGGCGAAATAATCCATGCGCTGCCGTTGACCCGAGCCTTTTCCGGCAAAGTGGAAACCGGTCTGCCGCGAGAAGATTCTCGCGTTTGTAGGAGTTGACGCGGCGAGGGCCCCGGCAGCCGGAACGACGCGTCGTGTCGTTTTCTAACAGTGGGAACCGGGGGCGGCAACAGCGCCGGGTGCGGCTTAAGCGGCTTGTACAGAACTCATTTTACCGCCGGTTCCGTCTGCCACGGTCGCGACAAGCCGCCGCCACGCAATGAGCATCGGGGAACCCGAATTCCTCCGCAACCAATGGCGGTTCTCCCGGTTAGCTGCGACTAGGTTCAACAAGGGAGATCCCGATGACCAGCCAAAACCAGAACCCGGGCCAGCAGAACCAGAACCCGGGTCAGAAGCCCGGCCAGCAGCAGGGCGGTGGCCGGAAGCCCGGACAGCAGCAGCAGGATCCGGGCCGTCAGGGCCAGAACCCCGGTCAGCCCGGCAAGGGCGAGCGCTAATCCGGTCCTTAAAGCCCAAGCGAGAGCAGGAGGGTCCCGCCGAAAGGCGGGACTTTTCTTTTTGGAAACGCCGTGGCGGAAAGTCTCAGCCGGCGGCCGACGGCGCGATCGTCGCCTTCAGGCCGCCTAATTGCGATCTGGCCAGGTCCAGTCGCCAGCCATAGGCGGTGAGAACGTCCTGGACGATGGCGAGGCCGAGGCCCGCGCCTTCCCCGCGCTCGTCAAGGCGGGTGCCGCGCTCCAGCACACGCTGCCATTGGACGGGCGAGATACCCGGGCCATCATCCTCGATGACGATCGATGCCCCGGAATCGACGCCGATGCGGACGCGCTGTGCGGCATGGCGCGCGGCATTCTCCAGCAGATTGCCCAGCACCTCGGCAAGGTCGGTGCGGTCGAGCGGAACCTGCGCATCGTCCGCAATGTGCTGTTCGAAGGTGACGCGCATTCCGAAAGGTGTGCGCGACAGTGTGGCAATCAGCGAGCGTACCAGCGGTGCCAGTGCGGTGGAATAGCTGTCCCGGTGCCTGACGGCGCTGCGCACCCGGGCCCGTGCCAGTTCGCGGTCGACGTGGCGGCTCATGGCGTCGCCGACCGCCTCGATATCCTGCGCGAGCGCCGTTTCGCCGCGGTCGCGCAGCCGGCCGGCATCGGAAGCGAGCGCCGCCAGCGGCGTCTTGAGTCCATGGGCGAGATCGGCAGCTCGACTGCGGGAACGCTCGATCTCGCGCTCCTGGGCGTCGAGCAGCGCATTGACCTCCTCGACCAGCGGTCGAACTTCGGCCGGTACCCCGGCCGGCAGGTGATGCCGACGCCCCGATCGGATATCGGCAACGCCGCGACGAAGCGCGTCGAGAGGGCGCAGGCCGAGGCCGACCTGGATCGAGGTGGCAATCGCCAACACAAGACCCAGCAGGCCGAGCGCGACGGCGATGTCCTTGGCGAAAGCGGCGGTGGCGGTCGCGACGCGGGCAAGATCGGCGGCGACGACGAGGCGCACCGGCACCCGTCGATCGCCAACCGTCAAAAGGACCTTTCTCTCTGCGATCAGCACGTGGCTGTCGGCGGGACCGGTCACCTCGTGATAGTGGACCTCGCCAGGCGCCGGTTCGTCGACCGGCGGCGATAGTTTAGCGTCCCACAGCGAGCGCGAGCGCAGCAACTGGTCACGATCATCCGACACCTGCCAGTAAAGCCCCGACAATGCATCGGCGAAGCGCGGATCGGCCGGCGCTCGCGTCATGACCAGGTTGCCGTCCTGATCGACGTCGACGCCGGCGACCAATTGCTTGAGGTGCACGTCGAGATCGTCCGCCATGGTGCGGGTGACGTGGCGCTCGAAAAGCAGGATCAGCCCGGCGCCGGCAATCGTCAGCGCCACCAGGATTGCGATGATCCCGCCGGCGACAAGCCGCAGCCGCAGCGATCCCAATCTCATGCAGGGGTCTCCGGCACGATGTAGCCGAAGCCGCGGCGGGTCTCGATCAGATCAGGCCCAAGCTTCTTGCGCACGCGGCCGATCAGCACTTCCAGCGCATTGGAATCGTGATCTTCGCCGTGGCCGTAGACGTTTTCGTCGAGCTCGTGCTGCGACACCACGCGGCCGCGGTGGCGCAGCAGGTAGGCGACGAGGCGATATTCGAGCGGCGACATCGTGACCGGCACGCCCCGCACGCTCACTCTCATCTGTCGTTCGTCCAGCGTGATGTCGCCGGCGGACACCACGGACGATGCGTGGCCGGCGGAGCGGCGGACGATCGAGCGCAGCCGTGCCAGCAGTTCCTCGAGCCGGAACGGCTTCGGCAGATAGTCGTCGGCGCCGGCATCGATTCCGTCGACGCGCTCGGCCCAGCTTGCGCGCGCGGTCAGGACCAGCACCGGCATGTGACGGCCATTCGCGCGCCAGCGCTTGAGCACGGCAAGCCCGTCCATGCCCGGCAGGCCGAGATCGAGGATGACCGCGCCATAATCCTCAGTGTCGCCGCGGAACCATGCTTCTTCACCGTCGCGCACGGTCTCCACGACATAGCCCGCGGCTTCGAGCGCGCGCGAAATATCCGATGCGATCCGCCGGTCGTCCTCGACAAGAAGTACCCGCATCACTTCTCCTTGATACGCTCGATCTCGCCGCTGCGGGCGTCGACATGAACTTCGAACAGCCGGCCCTGGCCGTCGACGACACGGAATTCGTAGCGCCAGCGATCACCCCTGTGTTCGATCTCGACACCGGCGACCTCGCCGGGCAGCTTGCCGCGCAGCGTATTGAGGATGTCCGCCAAGGAGTGAATCTCGCCGCTCTCGACCGCGCGGCGGACCTCGTCGCGGCGCGCCTCGTCCTGATCGTGCGCGTCCGCCATTGGCGGCGCCGCCGTGACCAGCGCGGCCGCCGCGAGCACCATTGCCAATACCGTTGCAGTTCGACCCGAGCGCATGGCCCATACACCAAATGATTGAGCATTATGCCGGACCCGACCTGACAGGTTGCTGACATGGATCAACAGGCAGCCGTCAGCGCCGCTCGGGCACGCTCCCGTCTTCGTCCGCCGCGCGGTGTGGCAGGACTTTCAGCAGGGGAGAACCAGAAATGGCTTGCATCTCATCGTTCAAAATGGCCGCCGGGGCGCTCGGTATCGCGGCCCTGGTATCAATTCTGGCGGTCGCGCCGACGGCTGCAGCCAATGCAGCCGACCAATCGGCGCTGCGGGTCCCTCAATCCGTCAGCTATGAGCACGAGCAGATCATCAAGGATCTGACAAACTTCGCGAAGCGCGAGGTTGCCCATGCCGCTGTCGTACAAAAGGCATTGATCGTCATCAAAACCCATTACGCGAAGGAGGAAGCATTTGTGCTGCCCCCGCTCGCGCTACTTCCTAAAATCGCCAAGGGCGCGATTTCGAAAGATATGGAACCCGCGATCGCAATGGCGGATCGCACCAAAGCGGCACTCCCGGAATTGCAGAATGATCACGTCCAGATCACTTCGTTGATGAACGAATTGATCGAGGCCGGCAAAGCCGATCACGATGAGGAACTGACCCGGCTTGCAACCCGGGTCGCAATTCAGAGTCTCAACGATTTTGAAATGACGCAACCGACGACGATTCTGATCGGCGACTATTTGCGGCTGCGGCTCGCAAAAGGTGACTGAACGCAGGCGATGTCCAGGGATCAGATCGCGACTGAAGCCGGCGGCCATGCTGCCGGCTTCCGTGTTTTCCGGACTGCGGAGAGCCTGACGAAACGCTGACATCCATCAACAGGCAGCCGTCAGCGCCACTCTGGCACAGTCCCGTCATCGTCCACCGCATGGTGCGGCAGGACTTGCAGCACGGGAGACCAGACAATGGCTAACACCTCATCCTTCAAGATGGCCGCCGGCATATTCGGGATGGCGGCCTTGGTGAAGATCACGGTTTTCGCGACCGCCCTGGCGATACTCGGCGTTGCGAGTTCGGCGCAAGCGGGCACCCTCGGCAAGCCGTGTACCGCCGCCCCGCAAAATCAGTGGCTCTCGCTTGAGGCCCTGCAGGGCAAGGTCGAAGCGCTCGGCTACAAGGTGCAGAAGGCGAAGCTGAAAAACGCCTGCGGCGAGTTGTATGCGCTCGACAAGAACGGCAACCGGGTCGAATTGTTCGTCGATCCGACCAACGGCCAGATCGCCGGCCAGCTCTGACGGCCCCGCGATGAGCAGCGTTGACAATACGATCGGAGCCGGCGGCGTTACGCCGACGGCAACGATCAAGGTCTGGGACCCGTTGGTGCGGGTGTTCCATTGGTCGCTGGCGGCGCTGTTTCTGACGGCGTACCTGACCGGCGAGGATGCCGGGCAGATGCACATCGCCGCCGGCTACGCCATCGCCGGGCTGATCGCACTGCGCATTGTCTGGGGATTCGTCGGTCCCCGCCATGCGCGGTTCAGCAACTTCGTCCGGCCGCCGCAGGAGGTCCTTGCCTATCTGCGCGACGTGGCCCTGCTGAGGGCGCCGCGGTATCTCGGCCACAACCCCGCCGGCGGCGTCATGATCGTCGGGCTTCTGGTCATGCTATCGGGCACCGCAATCACTGGATACATGATGACGACCGACGCATTCTGGGGCGCGAAATGGGTCGAGGAGGTCCATGAGACCGTCGCCAATTTGACCGTGGGATTGGTCGTCTTCCACATCCTCGGCGTGCTCCTCTCCAGCTTCTTGCACGGAGAAAACCTGGTGAAATCGATGATTACAGGCCGGAAACCGCGTTCTTGATCGTCGATGTCCGGAAAACGCGCCGGCGGACCCCAAAGGCGGCCCGCCGGTTCCGGCCGTCCCGGCAATTAAGGTAAACAAAGGGTTTAAATTGCCCGTCGCAGTTTAAGCGCGTTACCTCGCCCACAAAGCCGTGGGCTCTCCTGGAAGCCCGCGGGACAACAGCGGGAAGCGGCAATGTCGACCAACTGGCGGATCAGTTCATTCAATGGCGCGCTGCTCGCCGCCTATTTCATTCCGACCTGGACCATCGTCGCCTTCAGAATCATGGTCGCGCCCGTGCACGGGCTCTATGAGCGGCCGAATATCGCGGTCGGATTGTTCATCAGCGATCACCTGCAACTGACCGGGATCACCGCGATCCGCATCGCCTGGCTGCTCGCGTTGGGCAAGCTCACCGTGGTTGCGTTCTTTGTGCTGTATCTCGCCTTCGTCGTCCGCGCCGCGATCCGCAAGACCGGCGCCGTCGACGAGCCGCTCGCGCTCGCGCTCGCCATCGGCAGCGCGATCAGTTTCGCCAGCATGGTGATGGCCTCGCAGGTCGGCGAGACCCAGGCGCTTCGGCTGCATGCGACCGAACTGCTGATGCTGCTCGGCACCGCGATCGTGTTGCTGGTCGAACGTCCCGCCGAGCCGCAGCCTGATCGCCAAACGAGGTCAGACGCGCTCGCCCTCGATCCGTCCCAACTCCTGAACAATCGCTGAATTTCTCCCGTCATTGCTTCGCTTCGCGCGCAATGACGTTGATGGAGCAGCGCCTTCCACTTCTCGACCTGCTCTAGGGCTGCGTCAAAAAGCCGACCACGGCATCGGTGAAGGCGTGCGGCTGCTCGACATTGGAAATATGCGCGGCGTCGAGAATCGTTAAGGCCGCGCCGGGAATCTGGCTGCGGATGAATTCGCCGGCCGCGACCGGCGTCGACATGTCATGGCGTCCGGCGATGACCAGTGTCGGGCTCTTGATCTTCGGCAGCAGCGCGCGCTGATCGAGCGTGCTGATCGCCTCGCAGCAGGCGAGATAGCCCTGCACCGGCGTGGCCAGCAGCATCGCCTTCAGATTGGCCGTGATCTGCGGCTCGCGCTCCCTGAAGTCCGCGGTCAGCCAACCGGCAATGACGGTGTCGGCGACGGCGGCGATGCCGCCTTCGTTCACCGCCTTGATGCGGTTGTGCCAGTTGGTCGGATCGGGATAGTGGCAGGCGGTGTTGGAGAGGATGATCTTGCCGAAGCGTTCCGGCGCGTTGGCCCCCAGCCATTGCCCGACCATGCCGCCCATCGACAGCCCGCACCAATGCGCTTTCTCGATGTTGAGATCATCGAGGATCGCGAGCACGTCGCGGCCGAAGCGCTCCATCGAATAGGGGCCGGGCGGGACGCCGGATTTGC
>JBAUUA010000473.1:0-2982 GCA_049582465.1 Bradyrhizobium sp.
GGCTTCCACAACGAAGGGCCGACCTTCGCGCCAAACGGCCGGGTGCTGATGTTCTTCCGCGATCCCGGCGGCAACAGCGGACCTTCGCTGTTCACCGTCGACATCACCGGGCGCAACGAGCTGAAGGTGCCGACCCCCGGCTTCGCGTCTGACCCCGCTTGGTCGCCGCTGCTGTCGTAACGCCGGTCCGATCAAAGGCGCTTTCGCCGGTCCGGGTCCGCATCCGGCTCAAGAGGTCGAGGCTGCGATCTCGGTCCGTCGAGCCGACGCGCAATCATGCAGCAATCCGCTGAAATAGCCGTAGGTCACGTGCGCGATTTGCGGATAGGGATCCCGCGTCATCAACAGCTGATGAAGTTCAGCCAGCCGAAAGCAGGGCACGCCGGGGAATAGATGGTGTTCGATATGATAGTTCAGTCCCCAGGGCGCGATCAGCCAGCGCTCCCAGAGCGGAGCAATGACGGTGCGGCTTTCGTTCAGCACGTTCTCGTGCTCCACGGCATAGTGCTCGGCGACGCTGCGAAAATACCGAACGGCCAGGAAGGCGGTCATCAGCGGCACGATCCAGTAAAGCAGCAGCAGCTTCCAGAATCCCAGCACGATCGATGAAACCAGAAGCGCGGCAAAAAAGAACAGCCGTGCACGGGTCACCGCAACGGCGATGTCGCGCGTTTCCTTGTTCTTGTGAAATCCCGTGACCGCGGTAACGGTCTTGAGGCCCAGCAGATACTGCATGGTGCGCATCAGCACGCTGGTTACCGGCGCTGGAAATTCGTATTCCTTCATTCCCAGGTTTCGTTGCCAGTCGGGATCGTTTTCGCTGTTCAGCTCGCGGTGATGCGCGAAGTGACTGTTTCGATAACCCGCCATCGACGACGATGTCGGCAGCGCAAGAATCTCTCCGACGAAGTCGTTGAGGGACCGGTTGGTGTAGGCGCGATAATGGGCGGTGTCGTGCATCAGCGCGCCGAGTCCGTTGATCCGCGAGCCGATGACGAGGACCGCGAGCGCGTAGACGACCGGATTCCACCAGATCTCACTGATCCAGATGGCGGCGGCGATCTGGGCAAACTCGAACAGTGCGGCCGCGGTAAATTTTACGCTGTCGATCTGCGAGAGATTGCGGATTTCCTCCTTCGAAAGCAGGCGCGGAATGTCCTGAAGACAGGAATCGCCCAACCTCGCTGAGCGAGCCACAACCGCATCGGACATCGGGTACTCTCCAAAACCAATTCCCGGCGGAAGGTACCTTTTTACGGCAAGTTTACCAAGAAGGTTAACTCGAATTTAAGCTCGAATCCCGGGGCGTGGTTAAGATCTGCGGTCGGGCCGGCGCTGTGCGGCCGAAGCAGATGCTGTTTTCGGGCGCTTCGGGCAGCCGCCGGCGGGACCCGGTTGCACGGCGCGCGGCGCTCGCGCCGAGCGCGATCTGATGGTCCAATTCGCTGCCGAAGATAACGGCCGACGCCATCCGTCCAGCGTCGATGGTCGGGAACCCGACAAATTGCGCGTTGCTGCTTTGGCGGGGTCGGCAAACCTTGCCCACCCTGCTGATTTAACGGGCAGATTTTCGTCTTGCGCCGAAAAAAACAATGCTCCGGTAACGATGTTCCCTCAGAAAGGCTTCACCTGCGATAGGTAAGACTACGTATCGAACAGGACGTGCGCCCTTCCGATGCAGCTTGCAAATCCGACCGGAGACCTCGATCAGCAGCAGATGCCGCCGTCGATTTACGCGGCGATGGTGGATTCGCTGTTCATCAATCCCGCGCCGATGATCTTCGGCTCCCTGGGCCCGGCAATTGCCGGTGCCGTGATCGCAAGCGTCACCGGCGATTTTGTGGGCTGGCTGTGCGTGCCGCTGTTCGTGATCGTGGGACTGGCGCGTGCGCTCCAGATGTACCGCTACAAGGAGCGGCATTCTCCGCTGACCGTGGACGAAGCGGCGATTTGGGAAAAGCGGTACCAGCGGGGTGCAATCGCTTACGGAATCGCGATCGGCATCTGGTCCGTCGCGGTCCTGTTGCGGACCGACGATGCCGCCGCCCATATGCTCTGCGCCACAACGGTGGTGGCATGCACGTCGGGCGGCGTCGGCCGCGCATTTGGCCGGCCGCGAATTTTTCACATCCAGATATTGTTTGCCTGCGGACCCCTGCTCGCCGCGCTGCTGTATGTCGGCGGGGCCTATCACATCGCGCTTGCTCTCCTGAGCTTCGTTTTCTTCATCGCAATCCAGCGGCTCACATCCAGTCTCCAGCGCATCTACCTCAACGCCTGGGTCGCCAGGGAACGGGAGGCAGCGTTGGCCGGTCAGTTCGACACGGCTCTGAACAACATGCCGCACGGCCTGTGCATGTTCCGCCCCGACGGGCGGCTAGCGGTGATGAATTATCGTTTCAGCGAGATGATGGACATCTCCGATGATATCGTGAGCGGCGGCGCCAGCGCATCCGACATCATCGCGGCTTGCGTCAGCGCCGGTTCGATCTCGGCGTCGAGCGGCAGGATGATCCTAGCGGAAATAGTGCATACGCAGACCCGCGATATGATCACGACCGATCCCGACGTGACCCGCGGGCGGTCGTTCTCATGGACCTTCCAGCCGATGAACGGCGGCGGCGCCGTCGTGCTTCTCGAAGACGTCACCGAACGCCGTAATGCCGAGGCCAGGATCACCCATCTGGCGCGTTACGACGAACTGACCGCGTTGCCCAACCGGGTCAATTTCCGCGACGAGATCGAGCGCCTGCTTGCGGTCCCGCACGACGGCGAGCAATTGTCGGCGCTGCTGTTCATCGACCTCGATCAGTTCAAGCAGGTCAACGATACCCTGGGCCACCCCTGCGGCGACCAGCTGTTGTGCGCCGTTGCCGAACGCCTGCGCAACATGCTGCGTCCGGAGGATTTCGTGGCGCGGTTCGGCGGCGACGAATTCGTGGTGTTCCAGCAGAACATCCGATCGAACGAGGACGCCGCCCA